>DATNKM010000058.1:0-10707 GCA_035603395.1 Candidatus Acidiferrales bacterium | reverse complement strand
CGCGGGGCGCGGCGCATGGTGTCCACGAAGACGCGGACGATCTCGGGATCGAATTGATTGGCGGCGCAACGCTCGAGCTCGGCGAAGGCGTCTTCCGGCGTGCGCGCTTTTTTGTACGTGCGCTCGGAAGTGATCGTGTCGTAAGCGTCCGCGATGGCGATCACGCGCGCGCCATAGGGAATCTGCTCGCCTTCCAGGTGCAGCGGATAGCCGGTGCCATCGTAGAACTCGTGGTGGTGACGAACCATTTCGCGGATGCGGCCCATCGGCTTCAGCGGCTCGAGAATGCGTGCGCCGAGGTCGGTGTGCGTCTTCATCGTCTCCCATTCAGTAGCGTCGAGCGGGCCCGATTTATTGAGAATTGCTTCCGGGATGCCGACCTTGCCGATGTCGTGAAGCAGGCCGGCGAGGCGAATCTCTTCCATTTCCGCGGGCGTCAAGCCGAGCGCCTGCGCGATCATCACGGCGTAGGCGGAAACTTTCTGCGAGTGGCCCTGCGTGTAGTGGTCCTTGGCATCGATGGCGAAAGCGAGCGAGGTGACCGTTTCGACGACCGCAGGCGGCAGCGTGTCGCCGGCCGCATCGCCGCCTTGTTCGCGCAGCGAGCGGGTGAACTGCTCGAGCCGCCGATAAATTTCCTCGAACGCCTCCGGGCCGGTGGAGAAAAGGCGCTTCAGCGTGACGCCGAGATAGGCCTCGAGGACATCTTTCTTCCAGCGCTTACGATCGTTCGGGTCGCCCTGCTCGGCGCTGGAAACCAGGTTGCCCCCCTGATGCTTGGACAAATACATGGAGGAGTCGGCGATCTGGATCAGCTCCTGCGGCGTGGAGCCGTGAACCGGGAACGCCGCGATGCCAAAGCTGGCGGTGATATTTTTGTCGCGCAGCAACGGATCGGAGGCGATCCATCCGCGAAGTTTGTTGGCCAGCTGGCGAGCCTGCTCAACGGAGGTTTCTGGCATCAGGATCACGAATTCGTCGCCGCCGTAGCGTGCGACGACATCCGACCGGCGACAATTCTGCTCGAGAATGTGGCCGACGCGCTGGAGGACGACATCGCCTTCGAGGTGGCCGTAAAAATCGTTGACGAATTTGAAGCGGTCCAGGTCCATCAGCACCAGCGCGAGCGGACGATTCGCGCGCGTAGACCGTTTCCATTCGGCGGAGAGCGCTTCCATGAGGAAACGGTGCGTTTTCACGCCCGTCAGGCCGTCGGTGATTGCTTGCTCCTGCGCTTTCTGGAACGTGAGCGCGTTGTGCAGGGCGCCGGCGAAAAGATCGGCGAGCGTGCGCAACAAAGTGACGTCCGCGTCGGGAAAATCGCAAGCTACGGCCGATTCGACGTAGAGGATGCCGAGGAATTGCTCGCCGTAGGTGACCGGCAGCGCGACGCCGGCGGCTGAATCTTCAAGCAGCAGCTTGGGAGACGTAGCCGTTACCTGGCGAACGATGGTGGTCTGGCTGCTGCGAGCAACCTGTCCGACCAGACCTTCGCCCAGCACCACGCGGCGGCCCGCGGCTTCGCGGCGCGCGCCGGCCTCGGCCTGCACCACCAGCTCCTTGGCAGAGTAGTCGAGTAGCGCCACGCCGATATGATCGTAGGCGAGGTGCTTTTCCATCTCCGCTACGATCTTGGCGAGCATTTCATCGGGATCGAGCGAAGTGATGGCGTGGCTCGAGACGTTGTTGATCAGCGTGAGCTGGCGCGATTTCTTCTGTTCTTCTTCGAACAGGCGCGCGTTTTCCATGGCGATGCCTGCTTCGCTCGCCAGCACGCGCAGGAATTCGACGTGACCAGCATCAAATACGTGCTCCTTCGCGCTGTGCACGGCCATCACGCCGACGGTGCGGTCGTAACGAATCAAAGGCACGGCGCAGACCGAACCGAGCTCGCGTAGCGGCTCGAAGCCGAGGCGTTCGGCCTCTTCCATGAATTTTTCGCGGATCAGCAGCGGTTGTCCGGTGCGCACGACGTACTCGATCAGATGGTTGCCGGACTCGCGCGAGCGTTTCGGCAGCCCCTCGCCGTCAATCACTTCCATTTCGAGGCGGATCTCGCGTGTGCGCGGATGATCGAAGGCGATGAAAAAGCTGCTGACGTCCAGCACGCGGCGCATTTCCGAATAAATGCGGCCCAGCAGCGTACCAAGGTCGAGCGTGGAGCTGAGCGCGCGGCCAATGTCGTTGAGGATGTGCAGCTCTTCGCTGCGGCGCGCGGTCTGCTTGATCAGGTAGCTGTTCTCGACGGAAGTGCCGATCTGTTGGCCCAGCGCGAGCAGCAGGCGCCGCTCGGCAGGAGTGAAACTGCGGTTATCCGGAGTGCCGAGCAGCAGAGAGCCGAAGATGCGCTCCTTAGTCTGCAAGCTGATGCCGACCACGGTACGCAGACCCTCCGCGAGCAGCACGCGGCGGACCTGCAGAAACGATTCCTCCTTTTCGAGGGCTTCCCAATTCGCGTCACGCGTGAGGTCGCGAAAGACGACCAGGCCGCCGAGGCGCGCGACCAGATTCACCACATACGATTCGAGATTTGACTCCCGGATCGAGCTGACGAACGAATCCGTAAGACCCGCGATAATGATCGTGGGTGGGGAGCCGTCGTCATTTTGCAGGCAAAGGGCGCCGACCGGGATGCGAACCACGTTGAGCACGCGCTCGAGCGCCTGCGCCAGCATCTTCTGAATTTCTCCGCCGACGATACTGGAAGTGGCCAGGTTCAGGCTGGAAAGCGCGAGCATGTTGCGCTCCACGCGCCGACGCTCCTCCTCGTAAACGCCCATCACCATGAGCACGCAGGTGAAAAGCTGCGGCAAGAACATCAATGGCAGCATGCCCGAACGCTGTGCCCAGGGCAGAAAGTTTCGAAATGCCGCCGTAAAGTAGATCAAGCCCCAGCCGGCGAACGCGATGGACAGCAGAACGTCGGCGCGCGACTCCTGCTTGCGGCCTTCCTGCAAGAACGTGTACGCGACAAACAGCAGAATGAAGCCGACAGCCAGCACCGTGGGCGGAATGTTCCAGACCTGGCTCAGCCGGGCGATGGGCCACGCGGCGAAAATCACGAACGCGATTGCAACTCCACGAACGGGGACTTTGAGCCCGGCGTAGAGCCTCGCGGCGCAATAAAAGGCTAGCGCCGAACTGGCCATCATGACTTGGCTCACTGCTAAAAGCGCGCGGTCCCACGTCGTGCCCGTCGGATCGCTGCTCATGGCGCCGGTGGCAAGATGCGCGCCTAGCAGCAGCCAGGCGACCGCCCAGGCAAGCAGGTAATTCTGGCGTTTCAAGCGATGAATGAAATAAAAATATCCGGCCAGCAGGAATGAACTTGCCAGCAGGACAAATCCGGTAATTGTGAGATAGCTAGGCAATTAACACCTGTCGTCCTGGCAATCGTCCACCGAGAATAGCAGAAAAACCTCTCGTGTCAGCGCGGCGTGTCCACCCGGTTTCGCGGCAATAACCGTTATCGTCCTATTCACTATGGCGGGCATGGTCCAGCGGGTCAACAGTACCTGGGTACCGGCATGGGCCTGGCTGTGGAATTCCGCGCCTCGATTTCGGCGAATGCTTCCGCTAAGATGAATCGTTTCGAAACCAGCTGAAAAAGAGAACCGCATGGCTTCTGCTGACAAACCGCGCGTCCGTTTTGCCCCGTCGCCCACCGGCTATCTGCATGTGGGAGGGGCTCGGACGGCCCTGTTTAACTGGCTTTTTGCGCGCCGGGAGGGCGGCACGCTCGTCCTGCGGATCGAGGACACCGACGCGGAGCGGAATAAGCCTGAGCTGGTGGAGGGCATCCTCGACGGGCTCAAGTGGCTGGGGATCGAGTGGGACGAGGGGCCGGTATTTCAGTCGCAGCGGCTGGAAATGTATCGCGCGGCGGCGGCGAAGCTGCTCGCGAGCGGCGCGGCGTTCCCCTGCTACTGCAAAGGCGCGGCGTACGCAGGCGGAGATGCGGCGCGCGCCCACGATCAGGAGGGCGAAGGCCACGACGAGGGCCCGAAGACAGAGAAGGGGCCCGCGTGCCCGTGCCGCGATCTTTCCGATGCCGAACGCGCCGAGAAAGACAAAGCGGGGCTGGCGTATGCAATTCGATTCAAGGTACCGCGCACGGGAGTGACTCCCTTTGAGGATGCCGTGTTCGGGTCGCGCGAAGTGCAGAACGCGGAGATCGAGGATTTTGTCCTGCTGCGGTCGAACGGCGTGCCCACGTATCAGCTCAGCGTGGTGGTGGACGACATCGACATGCGCATCACGCACATCATTCGCGGCGCCGATCATCTGTCGAACACGCCCAAGCAGGCGCTGATCTACCGCGCGCTGGGCACTCAGCCGCCGATTTTCGCGCACGTGCCGCTGATTTTGGGGCCCGATCGGACGCGGCTTTCCAAGCGGCACGGGGCGACGAGCGTAGGCTCCTACGCCGAGGAAGGATTTCTGCCGGAAGCGTTTCGCAATTTTCTGGCGCTGCTGGGATGGTCGCCCGGCGGAGACGAGGAATACGTCCGCACGAGCGAGCTGATCGAACGATTCGCACTTTCTGGAGTGAGCCGGACGAACGCGGTGTTCGATCGCGCGAAGCTGGAATGGTTTAATACGCAATACCTGCAGAAGACGCCGGTCGAGTACGTGCTGCCGTACGTGGAAGGCGAGCTGAAGCGCGCGGGATTGTGGGAAGGCTCGCAGTCGAGCCGGGATCCGGCGTGGTTCGCGCGCGCCGTGGACCTGATCCGGCCGCGGACGCGGCTGCTCGGTGATTTCACGAGCTGGGCACGCGGTTTTTTTGCGGACGATTTCGGATACGACGCCGACGCACGCGAAAAATTCTGGAAAGACGAGCGCTTGCCGGCCATGCTCGCCAAGCTGGCCGACACGCTCGAGGCGCTGCCGGATTGGAACCACGATGCGTGCGACGCCGCGTCGCGCGCGGTGGCGGCGGCCGAGGGCGTGAAAGCAGGCGTGCTGATCAACGCCACGCGCGTGGCAATCGTGGGCCGTGCGGTGGCGCCGCCGCTCTTCGATACCATGGTTGCGCTCGGCCAGAAACGCGTGGTCGAGCGATTGCGGAAAGCCGTGCCCGTGGTGAGAGCGCGCTGACGCTGAATCGGCGCCGCCTGCTCGTGCTAGAAGCCGGAAGGTTTCGGCGCGAAAATCTCGGGGTTCATCGGCTTACCGGTCTTCCCCGCCGCAGCCACATTCACATCCAGCGTCAGCGGAATCTTCACCGGCGGCAGGCACGCCGACGTATTGCACGCCTGAAACCGCAGGATCACCGGAATCGAGGCCTTCCCCAGCGCAGCTTTTTCTTCCGCGGTCATTTTCAGGCGAAACGTGACGCTGTCCGTGTAAACGTTCAGCGGCTTATCGGGCGAGAACGGAAATTTTTCGTTCTTCCCCAGCGGGTAGGAAGGCTCGCCGACCAGCGTGAAACCATCCGGAAGCTGCGGCGTGACCGTCGTCGGAATCAGGTAGCTGTCCGAGGGCTTGTGCGAATTCATGTGATAGCCCGGATTGATCTTCACCACCACCGCGGCCTGAAATTCCCCGCCGCGCGGGACAGGGTCCATTGAGACGTACGTCTTCGTGGAGACGATGTCGGACGGCTTGGGAGGCAGCGCCGTTTGCTGCGTGAAGGCCGTACGCGACGCCGAAATTAACAGGAATGCCGCGAGACCGGCGCCATAAGCGAATCGAGTGAGAGATGTCATAGTTGGCTCTCGATGTCCTTTTCGAGCTGCGCCTCGTTTGACTCGAGGCTTCCGATGTAGCGCTTGGCGATCTTGCCGTCGCGCGTGATCAAGTAGGTGGTCGGCATGCCAAGAATACCGCCGAACTTCGTCACGTTGTCGTCGCTATTCATCACCACGGGATAGTTCATCTTCATTTCCTGGCCGCCGACGTTGAATTCCGAGGTATGGATGAACTTGTCGACCGTGGCGTCTTCGTCGTTGGTCGCCGCGCCGACCAGCGTGAAACCCTTCGACGCATACTTGTTTTGAATGTCGATCAGCAGCGGAATCTCGTGCTGGCACGGTTCGCACCAGGTGCCCCAGAAGTTCAGCAGCACTACCTGGCCCTTATAGCTCGACAGTGGAACGCCCTTGCCGGCGAGATCCTTGAAGGTGACATCGGGTTCGGGCGAGAGATTCCCCCCTACGTCACCCAGCTTTCCGTTCTCCTTGAGCCATTTTGCTACGCGGGCAGGCATCATTCTTTCAACGAAGGTCTCAGCACTGTATCCGCTGATGTGAGAGGAGATGAGCGTCAGGGCATTGGTGAAAATCAAGCCGCCGATGATCAGCAGCAGCACTCCGCTGCAGACCTCGACCGTATGCAGGTGCCTGCGAAATCTCTGATAGAACTTCATGAAACGGGCAACGCCGACGGCCGTCAGCAGAAATGGGATCGAAAGACCCGCGGAATAGAGCGTAAGAAGGATGATGCCATCCCGCACGCTGCCGCGCGAAGCTGCAATGGCCAGCACGGTCGTGAGGATTGGACCGATGCACGGGGTCCAGCCCAGCGCGAATGCAAACCCCAGGAGGAAGCCGCTGACGATGCCGGGATTTTTTCCGCCGACATCGCGCATGTGGACATCGCGGTTCAACCAGCGAGTCAAAGGAGGGCCGAAAAGAAAAATCAGCGAGGCCGCGTAGAAATAGATCGGCTTCACAACCGACTCAGCCGTGCGCAGATTCAACACAGCGCCGATGGCGACAAGGATCCCGCCGACAACCAGTCCCGCGCGGACGGGCAGCTTGATCAGCCAGCCGATCAGGTGCAATCCAAAGAGAATGATCACCGCGCCGGCGATGGGCGCGAGCAGGTCGCGATGCGTAAGCAGAAACTGTCCGACGGCGCTCGCCGTGGCTCCCATCGTAATAAACACAACGGACAGTCCAATGACGAATGCCAGTGCCGAGCTGAACAGCTTGCTCGTTTCCCCTTCGCCTTCCCGGAGCTTGTCCACACCCACGCCGGATAGCATCGAAAGATAGCCGGGAACCAGCGGCAGCACGCAGGGCGACAGAAAAGAACCCAAGCCAGCTGCAAACACAAAAAGTCCAGCAAGTACGGCTACAGCCATAGGATTTCCTCACTCCCCCAGGTGAACAGGGCCCCGATCATGGGCGCAGGTCCGACTGTTCGCTAATTTGACCATATCGTTTAGACGTGCACCACCGGTTTTTGGTTCTGGTATGGCGCGCGCAGCTCCGCGGACGCCCGCGTCCATTTCACGATATGAAACGGTGGACCTTCACCGCCCGATCGAAGCGGCGCCCGAGCCTCAGGCGAGATTCGGGCGGCGCTTGTGCCAGTCAGTCGCTTGTTCGTAGGCCCGCGCGATCGCCAGCAGACGCGCTTCGCCCCATCGCGGGCCCATCAGTTGCATCCCCACCGGCAGCCCTTCGCGGGTGAATCCACAGGGGATTGAGATCGCGGGCATGCCGCTGATATTGCTCGGGCGTGTGAGCCGCAGCAGCTCGGCGCGCGTAGCGGTTTCGCGGTCTGCGGTTACGCGCACCTGCGTTTTGCCGACGCGCGGCGCCGAAATCGGCGCGGTGGGTGCCAGGATCGCGTCCACTTTTTCAAACGCCGCTTCAAAATCCGCGATGATGTCCCGGCGCGCGCCCATCCCGCGGAAATAATCTACCGCGAGCAGCTTGTGGCCGAATTCGAGGTGGCCGCGGACGTCGTCTCCGTATTCCGCGGCCCGTGCCGGGAAATATCCCTGCGATTCGTGATAGGCGCTCGCCTCGGCGACCACGACGTTCGTCGCCTGCTCCACCGCTCCGGCGAGGCGCGGCAGCGAAACCTCCTCGACGCGCGCTCCGAGCGATTCGAATTTCTTCGCGGCTAGCTCGACCCAGTGCCGCACCTCGGGTTCGAGCCGGTCGAAATAAAATTCCTTCGGCACGCCCATGCGAAATCGCCGCGGCAGCGTTTTGCGCAGCGTGCGCCAGCCGGGTCGCGCCGCACCGCGCGGATATTTCCCGGCGATCGCTTCGAGCAGGATGCATGCGTCGGTCACGTTGCGCGCGATCGGACCGCAGTGATCGAACGTCGTGCCCAGCGGCACCACGCCCGCGCTGCTCACCAGCCCGTAAGTCGGCTTGAGACCGACGATCCCACAGAGCGCGGCCGGAATGCGGATCGATCCGCCCGTATCCGTGCCCACCGATGCGGCGCCCATCCCCAGGGCGACTGCGACAACCGAGCCGCCGCTTGAGCCGCCGGAAATGCACTCGGGCGCCCAGGGATTGCGCGAGCTGCCGTAATGCGGGTTTTCGCCGGTGATGCCGTAGGCGAATTCGTGCATGTTCGTCTTTCCGAGCAGAATCGCGCCGGCCTCGGCCAGCGACTTGGCCACCTCACTGTCCGCGTTCGGTACCCAGTTGGCCAGAATTGTCGACCCGGCCGTGGTGCGCACCCTGCGCGTCCAGAAATTGTCCTTCAGCGAGACGGGAATGCCATACAGAGGGCTTTTCGCGCGGCCGCGGCGAATTTCGCGTTCGGCCACTTTCGCCTGCCGCCGCGCGTTTTCGGCCAGCACTGTGAGGAACACGTTGAGCTGCGGACTCCATCGCTCGATGCGCGCCAGCGACACCTCGACCAGATCGACCGGCGAGATTTCGCCGCGCCGCAGCAGGCGTGCCGCCTGCTCGATGGAAAAATACGCCAGCTCGGATTCGGAATGGGGCGTCACGCTTGCCGATCTAAAAAATCTTTTCCTGATGCCGCAGGTTGCCGGCCGAGCCCAGGTTCGCGATGCGGATCACGATGCTGTACTGATTTTCGTTTCGGATGGTGCCAAACGAAAACCGGCGGTATTCGAAGCCGAGGCCGCAACACGAGCCGTTGTAGGAAACCTCGACGATCTGGTTCTGGAAGGCCTGCGCCACAAAATCGTAGCTCGCGCCGAACTCGACGTTGAACCCGCGACGGTTCGGCTCGCCGTAGCCGAAAAGCGTGCGTACTTGATTCGAATGCTGCTGGAAATTCGGCGGCGGGGGTTCGGGATTCACCGGTAGATTCAACGTGTAAAAGTGCGCCAGCGTGATGAACGATTCCTTGTAGGGTTTCAGCTTCAGCAGCGTGCCGATCGCCGTCAGCCGGTTGCGCTGTGGATCGTAGTTCACGATGAATTGCGTATCCCATCGCTTGCCTGGCGCCACGGTAACGTCGCTGACGATCGGCGAGAATCTCCGTGCCACGTCCGCAAACGCAAAAGGCGTGAGCGACACGAGTGTCTGAAAGACGTTGCGCTCGCCCGGAACCAGCGCGCCGCCGAACGTGGGATCGAAGAAATATTTCTGCGCGATGTGCCAAGTGATGAATTCCTGAGATTCGCCGTTGGCCGTGCGTCGATAGAGACGCTGCGTGACACCGTATTCGATCTCATTCGTGTCCGTCAGCGTGTCGTCTTCGTCAAAACGCAGGAACTGCCCGAAGTCGTTCACCCCGTTGACCAGGCGATAGACCAGGTAGGGCTCGACCACGTGCTTCCACTTCGTCTCGCCGTGGTCATAGACGCGCTCGATCACGGGAAACCGCAGGTCGACCGAGAATTCCTCCGTGTCGCGGAAAAGCCCCTGATCGAGAAAGTTTCCGTTGCGCAGCTGCGCGCCGTAATAGGTGGACCGGAAAGTGAAGCTCGGCGTGATGTTGATCCAATCGCCCACGTGCAGCGGCAGCGTGACCGTCGGCGCGATTTCGCTGCGGTTGACGAATCCCGGCGTCGAAAACGGCGTGATTCCGTCGGCGCGATAGTTTCCTCCGGTAAATGCGTCAAACGACCAGTAAAATGGCAGCTTGCTGAAAAAATTCTGGTCCACCGAGCTGATGTTCGCTTCCGGAGCGGTCCGCAGCGTAATGGAAGCCTGCGGAGTGGCCGTCAGATAGTTTTGATAGCTCAGCGCCGCGAACCCGATGCTGAAGCCGTCGAAATTCTTGTTCAAAAACGCCGTATTGCGGACTTCGGAGTTCACTGCTTCCTTGAAAGTCTCAGACCATGCCAGGCGAAACGTGAGCGAGGTCAGCTGATCCAGATCGGCAACCGCGCGCCATCCTCCCGGCAGATCGGAGGTGAACAGCAGCTTCGCTTCGTGCCCTCCCTGCGGCACGGGCGGCTCGTCGTCCACTTTCAGGCCGCGATCGATCACACCGTAGTAGCTGGCGTCGAACGTTGCGCCCTCCCAAGGCTTCATGCGGAAATCGCCCTTTTGGCTCCAGCCGCGCTTGCTGAAATCGGCCGCGCCCAGCGTCATGTCCATCCAGTCCAGGGGCGCCCAGTAGACCGAATCGCCGATCACAAATCCTTTTTGCGATGTGTCGCCGATCTCCGGAATCAGGAATCCGGACTCGCGGCGTTCTTCGGCGGGAACCGTGGCGTAGGGCAGATAAAGGACCGGCACCGAATACACGCGGAAGTTGCCGTTCTCAATGCGTACCGATTGCTTCAGGCGCACCGTGGCCGCGGGCGCATAAAATTTCCAGACGGGTTTGCCCGGTTTGCAGACCGTCAACCACCCTTTGCGGATGCGATAGGTGTTTTCGTCCAACCGGTCGGCTTCTTCGGCCTCGAAATATAAAGGGTTGGGACTGATCAGCAGCGTGGGCATCGGGCGGCGTTGCAGGGCAAACGTGCCATGCACGTGATGGAACGTGCCGCGGCCGGTGCGGAGCTCGTAGCGCGCGTCGTCG
>DATNKM010000035.1:0-23952 GCA_035603395.1 Candidatus Acidiferrales bacterium | reverse complement strand
CCTTGTTCTCTCACTGATGTACTCACTTTTCTTTTTTAAGCTATTTGTGCTTCTCGACCGCCTCCAGCCGTAAAACAAAAAAGGCCGCAAGTTTGAACTTGCAGCCCCTTCAACTAAAGGTGTTACAAGAGCATCAAACGCGGCCTAAACATAACACGCTTTTGGTCGGGGGCCTAACGAATTGTTCCTCGCCGCATCGCGCGAATATCCGTGCGACGAGTTGAAGCGTTTTCGTTTCCGTGTCGGTGAAATTGCGGCACGGAAATAAAAACGGCCGGATCGGTGTTCGACCCGGCCGCGAAACGAGATCGCTCGCCTTAGTTCTGCAGCGCTTGACGGCGCTTCAGCACGAACAGCGCGCCGAGTCCGAGGGCGAGGAGCAACACGCTTGCCGGCTCCGGAGTATTGATCATGAATTCCTGACCATACGTTCCGTCGTCGGGCGTGAGGATTTCCCAGCCTGCGGGACTGAAAGTGGAAAGATTCGATTCGGCGTTCGAGAGGACCCATGCCAGATTCGCCGAGCCGTACGGATCGTAGCCGCCATCCGTAAAGCTCCAGATCGCCCACTGGTCTTCCGCCTGCGTCGTCTGGTTGGTCGTCTGTCCCATCTGGGTCAGGATGTAGGCGAAGAGCAGGTAGTCGTTGCCGGCGTTCGCGTTGCTGCCCGCGTACGTCGGGCTGGACGAATTGCCAAGGAATGTCGCGCTGTAATCTCCGCCGAGGGTCACCGGCGTCACCGCCGCGGACCAGCTCATTCCCGCCGTAATGTCGTGGCTGAAATCGACGCAGTAGAACTGGCTAGATTGACCGTTCAGCGTGCCGCCATAGGGCGGGATGCCGTAGCCGTTGTCGCCAAACGCGTAGCTGCCATTGAAGTAAACCGTGCTGTCGGCGAACGCGGAGGGAGCAAAGCTGGCGAGAGCAATCGCAGCAAAGAAAAACAAAGACCGAAGTGTCAGTTTCATTGGGCCTCGTCTGTCGAGACTCGCTCGACCGGCGGTTCGTCAGCCCCTCAGATATCTGACTGTCCGCAAACTAAACATAGGCGGAATAGAACATCCGCCACGATTAAAGCTACAGGGATCGAATCGAGGTGTCAACATGCATGTTTTTTCCCCTAAAAGTGAATGCTTTTCCAGTGTAAGTCACTGACTATAAATGCCTTGCTGGAAACCGCCTGGCCGATGCCCCGACGTTGGCTGGCCGGATCCCCGTGAGCTTGGGGCGAGGGGAGCGCCATGCGCCAGGCGCAAACGATCGTCTGGCTCACCCTGTGGCAGCGATCGATCCACAAACGGGCAAACGCCCGTTCCTCGATTTCGGTACAATCGGGACCGGTCCAGATTCAAAAGTACCCAGAGCGCCGATTTCGTCGGCGGTTTCGTTCAATTCAAGTGCGAGAAAGCCACAAAATGGATGTCGAGCGCGAGAGGCACCTGCGCGAGTCGCGTCGCGTAGTGATCAAAGTCGGCACGACGACTGTCACGGGCGCCGATGGCGAGCTCTGCCTGGAGCGCGTCGAGCCCATCATGCGCTCGATCGCTGGGCTGATGAAGGGCGGGCGCCAAGTCGTGCTGGTTTCTTCCGGCGCCGTGGGATTGGGACGCGGGTGGCTGGGTCTGCACCCTTCGCGGCTGAATGACCTGGTGACCAAGCAGGCGTGCGCTGCCGTGGGGCAAGGCTTGCTGATGGACGCCTACAAGAATCTGTTCGCGAAATGGGAGATCAAGATCGCCCAGGTGCTGCTGACGGAAGAGGATTTTACGAATTGGGGCCGCTATTCGAATCTCCAGCACACCATGGAAAAGCTGCTCGGTTTCGGCGTGCTGCCCATCGTCAACGAAAACGATACCGTTTCGACCGCCGAGCTGGAACCGGTCGCGCCCGGAACGCGCGGCGCGGCCTTCAGTGATAACGACCGATTGGCGGCGCTGGTGATGAGTGGGCTCGAGGCGGATGCCCTGGTGCTGCTGACGAATGTGGACGGTTTGCATCGCGCGGCCCGACCGAACGGAGATTTCGGCGAAGTGATTCCCCTCGTCGACGAGATTACGCCCGAGGTAATGGTTCTGGGATCGGGACCTTCCGCGAGCGGACGCGGCGGGATGCGCACGAAACTTGAAGCAGCCGCGATTGCCATGAACTGCGGCGGCACGGCGGTCATCGCGAACGGCAACGTGCCCGACGCGATCGATCGCGTGTTCGCGGGCGATGCAATTGGCACGGTCTTCTTGCCAGCGAAGCGGATGCGCGGAAAGCGCCGCTGGATCGCCTACGCTGCGGGCGTGCGGGGACGCGTGGTAGTGGATGCCGGCGCGCACCGCGCCATTATGCACGGCAAGGCGAGCCTTCTGGCATCGGGGGTGGTGCGCGTGGAAAACCACTTTGCATCGATGGATGTGGTGAGCATCGTGGATGCCGAGGGGCGCGAATTCGCGCGGGGAATCGCCAATTGCGCCAGCGGCGAGGCCGAGAAATTTTCCGGCAGCAAGAACGGCCGTCGTGGCGGACGCGACCGGGCGCCTGCGCCGGTGCTCGTGACGCGCGATAATATCGTTCTGTTGCAAAACCCATGAGCCAACCGGGTTCAGCACCGTTGCAGGCGCCCGATTCGTCGGTGGCGTCGGTCGCCGCAGGCGCTCGGAAAGCCTCGCGGGCCATCGCGCGGCTTTCGACGGATGCCCGCAACGAAGTTTTGCTCGCCGTGGCCGCGGCGATTGAAGCGAACGCGGGGAGAATACTGGAAGCGAACGAGCGGGATTGCCGCGCTGCCGAATCGGACATAACCGCGGGGAAAATGACGAATGCAATGCTCGCGCGCCTGCGCGTGACCGAGCGAAGCGTCGCACAGATGGCGGTGCAGATTCGCGAAGTGGCGCGCCTCGACGATCCGCTGGGGCGCAGGTTTTCGGCCATGGAGCTGGACGACGGGCTGGTGCTTTATAAGGAATCGTGCCCGTTCGGCGTGATCGGCGTGATTTTCGAATCTCGTCCGGACGCACTGCCGCAGCTTGCGTCGCTGGCGCTGAAGTCGGGGAACGCGATTTTGCTGAAGGGCGGGGCGGAGGCCGCGCATACCAACGAGGCGATCGTGGCCGCCTGGCGCGGGAGCCTGGCGAAATTTCCCTCGGTGCCGGCCGATTCGATCAACCTGCTGCAGTCGCGCTCCGACGTAACGGAGATGCTGTCGCTCGACCGTGACGTGGACCTGATTATCCCGCGGGGATCTTACGCGCTGGTGCAGTTCATCATGGCGCACAGCAGGATCCCCGTGCTGGGCCACAGTGAGGGGATTTGCCACGTGTACATCGACCGCGAGGCCGACATTGAGAAGGCGATCGAGATCTCCTACGACGCGAAGGTCCAATATCCCGCGGTGTGCAATGCGGCAGAGACGCTGCTGGTACACGAGGCGATCGCCCCCAAATTCCTGCCGCGAATGGTTGCGAAGCTCAGGGAAGCCCAGGTCGAGCTTCGGGGAGACGAGAAGACGCTGGGGCTCTTGCCGAACCACGGGATCGTCGCGGCGACCGAACAAGACTGGGCGACGGAATATTCCGACCTGATTCTCGCGCTGAAAATTGTCGCAGACCTTGAGGAAGCGATCGAACACATCAACCGGTTCGGTTCGCGGCACACCGATGCGATCGTGACCGAAGACCTCGATGCAGCCCGGCGATTTCTGAACGAAGTGGACGCCGCCGGCGTGTTCCACAACGCCTCGACACGCTTTGCCGACGGATACCGCTATGGATTGGGAGCCGAAGTGGGCATCAGCACCAGCAAACTGCACGCCCGCGGCCCCATGGGTCTGGAAGGGCTGACCACGTATAAGTACAAACTGGTGGGGAACGGGCACACCGTCGGGCCCTATGCCAGGGGCGAGAAGAAATTCAAGCACCGCCCGATTCGCTAGCCAATGGGGATTCCCCTTCCACGCTTTATGCATAGCAAGCCACTTTCGTCCTCTATTTGAATAGGTTCGAAATAGCGCTTGACAACTCGGTCGCCCTGTTCTACTATTTGAACATGTTCAAACAAGAGATTGCCCGAGGCAAGAGCCCAGAAACGCGGGCCAGCATCCTCCGTCACGCGATTGGCCGGTTCCGTGAGAAGGGGTTCGACTCCACGACGATGCGGGATGTGGGGGAAGCGGCGGGCGTGGCCATTGGCGCGGCCTACTACTATTTTCCGAGCAAGGAAGCGATCGTCCAGGCTTATTACGAGGAGGTGCAGAGCGAGCACGGAAGCCGGGTGGCCGCGGCGCTGTCGGAGCGCAAGCTCGATCTTGAAGAAAGGCTGCGGATCGCGTTCCATACGAAATTCGACATTCTGGCGCACGACCGCAAACTGCTGGGTGCGCTGTTTCGCTACTCGGGCGATCCGAGTCATCCGCTGTCCGTGTTCGGCCCCGGCAGCGGCCCGGTTCGCCACGCCAGCATGAACGTCTTCGCGGCGGCGGTCGGTGAGGAAAGGCTGCCGAAAGACATTCGCGAGCTGCTGCCCGCGGCTCTGTGGGCAGCGCACATGGGAATCCTGCTTTACTTCATCTACGACCAATCGCCCGATCAGGCGCGAACGCGAAAGCTGATCGACGGCGTGACGCGCCTTGTCGTGCGCGTGCTCGGAGTGGCCAAAATGGCGATCATGAAACCGCTGCGCGGAAGCCTGATTTCTCTGCTGCGCGAAACGGAACTATTCCCGGTGATGAACGCGAACGCAGCAGTGTTGAGTGAGGAACAATCGTAGCTGCGACTTATGGAGCCAATGACATGACCAACAACCAAACCAATCAACCCTTCGAACCGTTTCGAGTTCAGTCTCCGCTTCTGCAGAATTCAGGGCAAACGGCCGCGCCCGGCGGGCAGGGAAGCGGTGGCCCCGGCGAGCCGAGCGGCCCGGGCTGGGATACTCCGTTCGGAAGATTTCACTGGATGGAAGCGCGCTGGCTCGTGATGATCCTGTTTGCCGTGATTTACTGGGCCGCTGCACGTGATCGGCTGCTGCAGCCCCTGACGTTGCTGGTGCTGCTGGCGTGCCTGCTTTTGAAAATGGACGCGCGCTCCCGCCACATCGCCGGCGTGCCCCTGGCGCTGGCGGCGCTGAAATTGATCGATCAAATGAATCCGGGCGCAACGGTGATGCCGGGCACTCAGATTCTGCTGCCTGAAAACGTAAAAGCCGCCATGACAGGCCTGCCTTGGGTGCCGATGTTCCTGGCGATCTGCATATTCTATTTGCCGCAGAAAGCGACCGTGACGGGAATGATCGCCCGCGCCGCAGCGATCGGCTTGCTGATCTCCGGGTTGATTCCGGGAGACGGGTACGTGGTGGTGCTGGCGATGGTTCAGTACACGCTGTTTATCGGTGTGCTGGTCGGATTGATCGCGGATTTTTCGACGAATGGCGCCGGGCAAAATTCGCACCGAGCGATGCCCGCCGCGCAGGTTTGAGGCCAGGATCGCCCCCGTCGGAAGGTCGAGGCCGTGAGGGCGCGAAAAAGGCTCACGGCACCGGCCCCTTTTTTCGTATCGCCAGAGCCAGCAGCGCGAGCGCAGAAACGATCGATATCGCGCTTCCTGCTGTGCGATCTCGAGTCCGTCGGAATTGTATGTCCACGCTGTGAGTGCCCGCGCCAAGCGGCACGAACATCTGGCCGTTGTCGTGCAAAGCGCCCGGCACGATCGTGTTGCCGTCCACTCGCACGTTCCAGGAAGGGTAGTTCAGCAGCCTCACGGCGAGCGTCACCGGTGCGGCCGACTGCACGAAAATTGTGCGCCGTTCGGCGGACCACTGCTCGATTTGGAATGTGATGTCCGATGCGGGCACGACATCGCCGGTGTTCGGATCGACCTTTTCGATCGGAAGCGCAGGCGTCGGGGAAACTCCTTCGACGCGTTCTTCGTCATCCGGGTCGCCGGGCAATTCGTAATGGTCGCAACCGACGGGATCGTATTCGTCCGTACCTCGATATCCGGCGCCCGAAACGCCGGAGCCGACCGAAGCGACCATCGCGGGCACGTCTCCGGAGTCCCACCAGGCGGTTCGAACCATCGCGGTCGCACCCGCGCAGATCGCCACGAACAGAGCCACGCCCGTGGCCCACGCTCGTCCGGGCCGTTGCGCGCGGCTCATCGCCGCAGCGACGAAAAATGCGAATGCGAGCGCCAGAACTTCGAGCCATCTCCACGGAAATTGCACGAATCGCAGCTCGGGCAGCAGACGCCATAAGAAAGTCGTGAACGGCAGCATCAGCACGATCGACAGGAAGCCAAGCGCCGCCATCGTCCAATACAAATGCGAAAAATCTCGCCGTCGACGCGCCACCAGAACCGCTGCGACACTCGTCACCAGCATCACGGACACGGCGACGTAGGAAACCTTCCAGTTGAAAGCTACGAAATCGGGATCGTTCGAGTGGGTGAACAGGAAATTTCTGGTGGGACCGAGATTGTCCGCCACGACCTGCGTGATTTGGACCCAGCCTTGTTCGCGGGCCGCGGGCAAGATGTAGAAGGCCGCTAGCCCAAATCCGCCGGCCATCCCGGTGGCGCCAGCAAGGAGCGGCCGAAGGCTCGGGCGCCCTACGCACGCCACAAACAGGATCAGCGCGAGCGCGTACGTGGCAATCACCGCCGCAGGCGCATCCGACAGCCACGTCCCGGCGAAAGCGGCTGCGAGCAATGGCACAGAGCGCCACTCACCGCGCGCCAGTCGCAGCGCGCCCCAGACGATCAGTGGCAAAAATGCGCCGGCCATCAGCTCAGCAAAATCGCTGCGGTAGTAAACGATGACCAGATGATAGGGATTCACCGCGAACAAGACGGCAGCCACCGTCGCATACCGCGCGGGAAGGCACTCGCGCGCCAAGTTCCACATCGCCATTCCCGCAGCCACGAACACCAGCCATATGAAAACGCCGGGGACCGCTCGCCAGGGCACGGCGGTGCCCAGCGCGGCTCCCGCCATCCACGATCCCGGGGGATAAAAAATGAACCGCGGTTCGCCGAATCCCCAATTCGCCCACTCCGCCCATCGCGGATAGACGATTCCTTCTCGCCACTGCCCGGCCGCGTCCATCCACGAAGCCATATGAAACTGAAAATCGTGTCCGGAAGCATTGCCAAGAAACAGCATGGGCGAGATCACCGCAGTCGCAACGAGGCAAAGGCAGAGAAACGGGATGCGCCAGGAGGAGTGTGATGATCCGCGCGCTTCCCGCGGTTCTCGCAATTCCGTGTTCGGTCCGGCCAGGATCGGGCTCCGCGCGTGTAAATTTAGTGTTCCAAGATTACAGAATCGAGCGCCCCACCGCTACTGCACGGGCCGCGTACCAAATAGGAATGTTCGAAAAGTTGCCGTCTTGTAACACTGCGCTCGAACCGATAGAGTTACATGCGCTCACCGGGCCGTCGGAAATCACGGCCGGAGCCAAACTCCCAGCCATTCCCCGAAGGACCAGAGATGACGGAAGAGGAAAAGCGGCTGGAGGCCAACGACGAGCGCAAGGCGCACTGGAACCGCTGGGGTCCGTTTCTCTCCGAGCGCCAGTGGGGAACGGTTCGTGAGGATTACAGCGCCAACGGCGACGCCTGGAATTATTTTCCCCACGATCACGCGCGATCGCGCGCCTACCGCTGGGGCGAAGACGGGATCGGCGGCATCTGCGATCGGCATCAGCACATCTGCTTTGCCCTCGCGCTGTGGAACGAAAAAGATCCGATCCTGAAAGAGCGCCTTTTCGGCCTCACCAATCAGGAAGGCAATCACGGCGAGGACGTCAAGGAGTGCTACTACTACCTCGACGCCACGCCGACGAGTTCCTATCTGAAGTTTCTGTACAAGTATCCGCAGGCGGCTTTCCCCTACGATCAGCTGGTCCGCGAAAACAAAAAACGCACCCGCAAGGATCCCGAATACGAGTTGATGGATACGGGCGTATTTGCGGAGAACCGTTACTTCGACCTGTTCGTCGAATACGCGAAGGCTGGTCCCGAGGATATCCTGATTCGCATCACCGCTTGGAATCGCGGACCCGATGCCGCGCGTCTGCACATTCTCCCCTCGTTGTGGTTTCGGAATCGCTGGGCGTGGGGGGAGAATTACGATCCGCCGCAGGTGTATCGCATCGACGGGCCGCCCGCGACGGTGCTGCTGGAGCTTGACGAATATCATTACGGCAAGCGCTGGCTGCTGATGGAAGGCACCCCGGAACTTCTGTTCACCGAGAACGAAACGAACATGGAGCGGCTGTTCGGGCAAAAAAGCCGCACGCCTTACGTCAAGGACGCGTTCCATCGTTGCGTGGTCTCCGGTCAACGCGACGCCGTGAATCCCACGCTGCGCGGAACGAAGGCCGCAGCTCACTACTTCGCCGAGATCGCCGCCGGCAAAGGCCGCACGATTCGCGCGCGCCTGCTCGATCGCAACCCTGCCGATACCCACTCCAGCGGACAGAAATTCTTCGGCGCGCCTTTCGACGCCATGTTCGACCAACGCCTGAAGGAGGCGAACGACTTCTACAAGAAGCGCGTTCACCTGGGAATGAGCGAGGATCCTAAGCTGGTGCAGCGCCAGGCCTTCGCCGGGCTGCTGTGGGGCAAGGAGAGCTATCACTACGACGTCGGCCGCTGGCTGCGCGGCGATCCCACACAGCCGAAGCCCGACGAGGCTCGATACCAGGGCCGCAACCATGATTGGCCTTACCTGCACAACTCCGACATTATTTCCATGCCGGACAAATGGGAGTATCCGTGGTACGCGGCATGGGATCTCGCGTTCCACTGCGTGGCGATGGCGCTGATCGATCCGAAATTCGCGAAGGATCAGCTCGTGCTGTTCCTGCGCGAATGGTACATGCGTCCCAACGGACAATTGCCCGCTTACGAATGGAATTTTTCCGATGTCAATCCGCCCGTGCACGCCTGGGCTGCCTGGCGCGTTTACAAAATCGCGGCGCGCATCCAGAAAAAACCGGACCGTGCATTCCTGGTCCGCGTTTTTCACAAGCTGCTGCTGAATTTCACCTGGTGGGTGAATCGCAAGGACCCCACCGGGAAGAACGTCTTCGAGGGCGGCTTCCTGGGGCTGGACAACATCGGCGTGTTCGACCGCTCGCGCCCGCTCAGCCCCGGCAGCTATATCGAACAGTCCGACGGGACCAGCTGGATGGCCATGTTCTGCCTTGACATGCTCTCGATGGCCATGGAGCTGGCCCGCGAAGATCCAGCGTACGAGGACGTCGCCAGCAAATTCTTCGAGCATTTTATATACATTTCATCGGCGATGAACGACATGGGCGGCACCGGCATTGGGCTGTGGGACGAGAAGGACGGTTTTTATTACGACGTGCTTCACATGGCCTCGACCCGTGAGACCATCCCCATGAAAGTGCGCTCGATGGTCGGCCTGATTCCTCTTTTTGCTGTTGAGACAATCGATCCAGAAGAGATCGCGCGCGTTCCGGCGTTCAAGCGCCGCATGGACTGGTTCCTGCAACATCATCCGGATACCGCAGAACACGTGGACATGAGTCAGGTCACGCCTCAGGGCCCGCGCGTTCTTCTCACCATCGCCAACCGGCGCAAGCTGGAGCGAATCTACAAATACGTCTTCGACGAAAGCGAATTTTTCTCGCCCTATGGCATTCGGGCGCTTTCGAAGTTCCATCTCGATCATCCGTTCGAGCTCGACGTGGACGGGGTGCGGAATTCCGTGAGATATGAGCCGGCCGAATCCTCGAGCGATCTTTTCGGCGGCAATTCGAACTGGCGGGGCCCGGTCTGGTTCCCGATGAATTTCCTGCTCATCGAATCGTTGCAGCGCGTTCATTATTACTACGGCGATGAATTCAAGGTGGAATGCCCCACAGGGTCAGGACAGCAGAAGACGTTGTGGAACGCCGCGGGTGAACTCTCGCGCCGCCTTTCGCACATTTTTCTGCGGCGCGACGGTCGGCGTCCCGTGAACGGAACGTACGAGATACTTCAGAAGGATCCTTACTGGCGCGACCTGATTCTCTTTTACGAATATTTTCATGGCGAGAACGGCGCAGGTCTCGGCGCGAGCCATCAGACCGGCTGGACGGCCCTCGTTGCGAAATTGCTGGAGCAAAGCGGCGAGTAACTGTCGGGCTGCCGGCGGAGTCGATTCTTCCGGAGCTCGTCGGTGTTAGGGCTGCCGGTTCTCGACAAATTCGATCAGGACTTTTCCGTTATCGCCCGTGGGCACCAGGAAAAAATTGACGCGCGTGCCGTGGGCGCCGGGCCGAGCGGCTGGGTAAATCGGTGAGATTGAGAATTCGTCGCGCAAAGCGTCTGTCGCACGATCCACGTCGTGGACGACGATCTCGATCTGCTGAATCCCTTCGCCGAATTTCCCCAGGAATCGATCGATCGCGCCTCGGCCGCCCGGCTGTCGCGTGCTCAAGATGTCCAGCCGCACGCCGCCCTGAAATTCCAACTCGAATTCCTTCGCATCCTGTTCGGGAGGCACGTCGGCGAGGCGCGGAGACCCGTTCGCGGCTTGCAGCCGGTCAAAAGTTTCGGTTTGCACGGCGATGCCCACGGTGAATTCCGGCGCGCCCGACGCCTCGCGCGTCAGGAGCGTGGCAAGCGGAGGGAACTCGAGCCAGCGGGAAATCGCAGTGCGAGCGAGTGTTGATCCGACTTCGAAAAGAGCGCGGGCAGCCCGCTCCCGCTCCGCGGGGTTGGAGGAACCCAGGCTGGGAATGAAGGACGCAATGTCTGTGTCAGCCAGGTGCGACCTCCGCGAGGAACCGAGCTACGGCGTAACCTGCGTTTCGGACCGGACGGAGTTCGAATTGGAAAGCGCGATGTACTTCGTTTCGCCGGCCCGCACGGTCACGGGAATATCCCAGCGCGGCCGCGCATCGCCAACGATCGCCGGCACGTCCAGCGTGCTCAGCCAATAGCTGCCTGGTGCGATTCCGCTGAGAACGGCTTTACCGTCGAGGTTGGTTTCCACCCGCGCTACGGTGTAGTCGCCTTGCGCCAGGTCGATGGTGCGCTGGTGAATCGCCGTGGTGCGCGCGCCCGTCATGGCCTCCCACTTCGCATTCGGGTCGACCGTCGTCAGCTCCAGATCGAGGCCTTCGATGCTGGCCGGATGCTGCTCGATATAGAGGTGGACCACGGCGTCGTAATCGGCGACGAGTTTCTTGTACTTGGCAGGGTCTTTCTGCTGGTCGGAGCTTTTGTACTTCGGCTTCGGAAAATCGATCGATTGCGTGCCGGCGTTTAACTGGATGTAGGCGCTCTTGAACTCGGGAACGCCCATGACCGTATCGGCGTTGAGCTTACGGGTGAACTCATCGCCCGCCAGCTGGATGACATGATTCTTCTTCATCCACGCTTTGAGCTCGGGCGAAACATCCTGCTTGTCGATGAACGCGTCCATGTTCGGTTTCGGGTAGGCCGCGCTGGCTTCCTTGCGGATGTCCTCGAAGCTCTTGCTCAGCAGGAAAAACGGAAAGCCGCGGACCGGCTCCTGCAGACCGTCGGAGGGAGTCGCCTGCGCGATAAATTGGATGGAAGCGCTCTGCGCCGACACGCGTGGCGCGAGCGCTGCGGTCAGTCCCACGAGCAATACGACAGCCCGAACCGTGTTCTTCATGCCGCTCATCGTAGCAGATGCACCCGGGCTTCGATGCGAGTGGGTCCAGATGGTTAATGGCGCTCGAGAAAAGCGAGGGGACTCGGTCGGGCGCCCTCCCTCGCAGCGTGAGCCGGCGGCCGGGGCGTCAGTAGAGCTGGAAGGTAACTTCGATGACCTGCCGTACGGTGGCCGGCTTGCCGTCAGGACCCAGCGCAGGTTTCAGACGCCAGGTGCGCACCGCCTCAATGGCCTTCTCGTCCAGGCCGAGTCCCAAGCCCTTGGCGACGTGAACGTCGGTCACACGTCCGTCCGCCGTGATCACCGCAATCAGCTCGACGACGCCCTGCACCTTCACCTTCATGGCCTCGTCGCTGTAATCCGCACGCGGGCAATAGAGACATGCCGGCATCCCATAGCCGCCGGTCCCACCGTTCGGTATTCCACCGCCGGTGCCATATCCTTGGCCCGGCCCGACGCCGTTGCCATTGCCGTCGCCGATGCCGTTGCCGTGACCGTTCCCCATCGATCCGTTCAGTCTGGTGGCAAACGGATCGCCCCAGTTCTTGTCGTTGTTGTCGGGCAGTTTGATATCGGGGTTGCCTAGCACTGTGGGCGTTACGGTGATATCGGATTTCGGAGGATTCACCATCGGCCGGGAAATTTGCATCCACGAAAACTTCGGCGGCTTGCCTTTGGACGCCACAGCATTGTCCGCTTGTCCGCCGCCACCGCCCGCCCTCTTCGCCGCGGGCGCAAGTTTGGTGATATAGGGCGATACGGGCACGTCGCTAACGATTTCCGGACTCGACGCCTTGGTCACCGGCGGAGTAATAAATCCGGGAAACAGGAATGGCAGCAGCACAACAAACGCAATGGCCGCCCCGTGCACCAGAATGGACACGATTTGCATGCGGCTGAAGTTCTCATTCTTCGACCAGATTTCAGGAACCGGAATCGGCTGACTCGTGGTCTTCAGCGGCGGCAATTTCCGCGGCGCGATCCAATCGCGCAGATTCGCCCAAAGGCTCGGCTCCTCGTGCCAGTCGACCAGCAGCGCCGAGCGCACATTGCCCCGGGGACCGGAATGGAAGAATTCCTTGAGATTGTCGCCTAGACCGGTGCCAAATCGCGGAACATCGAAGGCAGTCGGAGTGCCAGCCTTCACCTTTACGGGGCGCTCCACCAGAAAATCGCGCAGGTTGGAAAACAGACTCTTGATGCTCCCCTCCCGCGACGGGGAAGGCAGCCGCCCGATGCGCAGCGAGGCGTCCTCTATCTCGCGGACCGGCTGGTTCAAGTTCAAGCTAGAGTCTGACATTTAAGCGACCTACGTCCCTCAACCCCTTACCCACTCAATGTTAGACGCTGCCGTGCGGAAAAGGATGTCCGGGCTAGCGGCACGGCTGACACGTTCCGAGAATCATTGTAACATACGGTCTGCGACCAAAATTTTGAGTTTCCCCGGCGCAAACTTGTATCACACGCAGCCGCGCCCGCGCTAGTTCAGGCGCTCGGGCTTTGAAGAAAGGTGTTCTCGCTCTCTAGATGGCCGAACCGTTCGATCTAAAAGGCTCGCTCAACCTCCCGAAAACAGACTTTCCAATGAAGGCCCAGCTCCCCCAGCGCGAGCCGGAGCAGCTTGCCGCCTGGGAGCAGATGGGTCTTTACGACCGCATCCTGGAATCGCGCGCCGGCGAGCCCTTGTTCGTCCTCCACGATGGGCCGCCCTATCCGACCGGTGAAATCCATCTCGGCACCGGTCTCAACAAGACTCTGAAGGACATGATCGTGAAATCGAAGACCATGTCCGGCTTCCGCGCGCCTTACGTGCCGGGCTGGGACTGCCACGGCCTTCCGATTGAAACACAGGTTGAGAAGGAACTCGGCAGCAAGACCGCGAAGGTTTCGCCTGCGGAGTTTCGCCGCATGTGCCGCGAATTCGCCGCGCGCTACGTGGAAATCCACAAGGTCGAATTCAAGCGCCTTGGCGTGTTCGGCCGCTGGAACGACCCGTATCTGACAATGAACCCGCACGATGAGGCTTCGATCGCCGGCGCGTTCCTCGATTTCCTGGAAAAGGGCTACATCTATCGCGGCCTCAAGCCGGTCTACTGGTGTATTTACGATCGCACCGCGCTGGCCGAGGCCGAAGTCGAGTACGAGGACCACACCAGCCATACGGTCTGGGTGAAATTCGCCGTCGTGGAAAATGAAAAATCCGCCAAACTCGGCAAAGGCGTCAGCGGGCTGATCTGGACGACCACTCCGTGGACGCTCCCGGCGAACCGCGCGCTCGCGTTTCATCCCGAGTTCGAATACGTCGTTGCGGATACGCCCGCTGGGAAATTATTGCTCGCCAAAGAGCGGCTGAGGGCGCTTGCCGAAGAATCGAAAGTCGCGGTTGGCGAATTCACCGGTTCGTGGAGCGGCAAGGAGCTGGAAGGCGTTCTGTTCCGGCACCCCTTCCTCGACATACAGGTGCCGGCCGTGCTCGCCGACTACGTCACGCTCGACGCAGGAAGCGGCATCGTCCACACCGCACCTGGCCACGGCGCCGACGATTTCCGTACCGGCGAAAAATACGGTCTCGACGCCTACGCTCCGATTGACGACGAAGGCCGCTTCATCGATGGCCTGCCCGAATACAAGAACAAAACCGTTTTCGAAGCAAACGCGCCAATCATCGAGCTGCTTAAGAAGCGCGGAGCGCTCGTCGCCGAAGGCAAACTCCAGCACAGCTACCCGCACTGCTGGCGCTGCCAAAATCCGGTGATCTTCCGCGCCACCGAGCAATGGTTCATCGGCCTCGACCAGGAAAATCTCCGCAAGGATGCGCTCGCCGAAATCGAGAAAGTGAAGTGGATTCCCGGCTGGGGACGCGACCGCATGCACAGCATGGTCGCCGACCGCCCCGATTGGTGCATTTCGCGCCAACGATTCTGGGGCGTGCCGCTGATCGTGTTCTATTGCGAAAATTGCGGCAAGCAGTTGCACGATTTCAAGGCCTTGCGCCACGTACTTCCGTTTTTCGAGCGCGAAGGCTCCGACACCTGGTACACCCACTCGGCCGAACAACTGCTTCCGCCGGGGACGAAATGCTCGTGCGCCGCCGCGAAGTGGCAAAAGGAATCCGACATTCTCGACGTCTGGTTCGAATCCGGCTCCACGCACCTCGCCGTGCTGAGCGAAGAAAACGGCCTGCACTGGCCGGCCGAAGTCTATCTCGAAGGCCCGGATCAATTTCGCGGCTGGTTTCAGAGCTCGCTGCTCAACGCCATCGGCACGCGCGGCCACGCACCCTATCGCCAGGTCGTCACGCACGGCTGGACGCTCGACGACAAGGGCGCGCCGATGTCGAAATCCCGCGGTAACGCGCTGTATCCCAAAGAAATCGTCGAAAAATGGGGCGCAGATCTGCTGCGCCTCTGGGTCGTCTCGCAGGACTACACCGCGGACATGCGCATTTCGCCCGCGATGATGACGCAGCTGTCTGAATCCTATCGCAAGATTCGCAACACGTTCCGCTTCGCGCTCGGGAATCTGTTCGACTACGACCCGGCGAAGAACATCGTGCACGACGCCGGCATGTGGGAGCTTGACGCCTGGATGCTTCGCCGCACCGGCGCGCTCGTCCGCCGGTGCCTGGATTGGTACAAGGGCTACGAATTTCACCGCGTCTACCACGCGCTGCACGATTATTGCAGCGTCGATCTGAGTTCGTTTTATTTCGACGTGCTCAAGGATCGTCTCTATACATTCGCGCCGAATAATCCGGGACGCCGCTCCGCGCAAACCGCCGTGCACCATATCGCTCGCGCGCTGGTGCGGTTGATCGCGCCCATTCTCGTTTTTACGTCCGAGGAAGTCTGGAAGCACCTGCCTCAACCATCTTCCACCACGCCGAGCGTGCACATGGCGAATTTCCCGGCGGCCGAGCATTTTGAAAACGCGTTCGACGAAACGCGCGCGACGAATTGGGACCAGCTGCTTGCGGTGCGCGAGGAGGTACTGAAAGCGCTCGAGCCGGTGCGCGCCGCCAAAACGATTTCGGCCAATCTCGAAGCCCGGATCACCCTGTCGTCGCCCAGCAATCTAGGCGGCCTTCTAAAGAAATACGCCCCGCAACTTCCGGCTTTCTTTATCGTTTCGCAGGTTGAAGTTGTCGAGGGACCCGTCGCAGGAGCCGCTATCGCAGCGGGAATCCCCGCTCTTCAAATTCGCGTCGAGCGCGCCCACGGCAAGAAATGCGATCGCTGCTGGAACTATTCCGTCCACGTAGGCGAAAGCGCGACGCATCCGAGTTTCTGCGAGCGCTGCCTGGCGGCGATCGAAGAAATCGCGCGCGACAAATCCAGGCAAGGCGGCGCCGCGGCATAACGTTGGACGCAAGGTTTGATGGTCGCGCCGTGGCCTTCCGCGCGGCAGCCGAGCCGTTTGAACCTTTATCGGGGCGCTGCTTGCTGAGCCCCGCCGTCAGGCCCTGAGGTCGCAATCATAGTGAACGATAATTTTCCGCGCCGCGTCCTGCTCTTCTTCATCCTCGCTGTAGCCATCCTCGCAGCCGACCAGATGAGCAAGCACGCCGTAGAAAAATGGACCGCGGCCGGCTCCAGCCGCGTCCTGATCCCGGGCCTCCTGAATTTCGTACACAGCACCAATCCCGGCGTAGCCTTCGGCTTGCTCGCGGAATCCTCTTCGCCCTGGCGCGCTCCGCTTCTGATCGTTTTTTCGGTCGCGGTCATCGGACTCATCGTCTGGCTGCTGGTCACCGGCCGCGCCGGCGGCCCGCTGGGTCAGTGCGGCATGACCATGATCCTGGGCGGCGCGGCCGGCAACGTTCTCGACCGCATCCTGCGCCGCAGCGTCACCGACTTCATCGATTTTCACGTCGGCGATTACCACTGGTACACTTTCAACCTGGCTGATTCGGCCATCGTCATCGGCGCCGGGCTGGTGATCCTCGAGCTTCTACGCGACTGGCGGCATCCCAGCCGGGAACAGGTCTAACAATGCATCCGATTCTCTTTCATTCCGGCTGGCTCACGCTGTATTCCTACGGTGTGCTCGCCGCGGCGGGATTTCTCGCGGCGCTCCTGCTCGCCCATCATCGTGCCTCGCGCATGGGCTTGGACCCGAACAGTATTTGGAACCTCGGAATTTACGGAATTCTCGTCTCGCTCGCAGGCTCGAAGCTTTGGCTCATCCTCAGTGAATGGGACTACTTCGGCGCGCACCCGCGCCAGATCTTCACCTGGGCCACCGTGCAATCGGCCGGCGACTATTACGGCGGGATGGTTGGCGGCGTGGTGTTTATTTTGCTCTACACGTATTTCCAGAAGCTGTCGTTCTGGTCGGTGATGGATCTGCTCGCCGCCCCGATTGCCATCGGCCACGCCATCGGCCGCCTCGGATGCTTTGCCGCGGGCTGCTGCTGGGGCAAGCCCACCGCGCTCGATTGGGGCGTCACCTTCACCAGCCCCCTGGCCGAGAAAATCAGCGGCACGCCTCTGGGGGTGGCTCTCCATCCCACGCAGCTCTACGAGTCTGCTGCGGAATTCATGAATTTCGCCATCCTGCTCTGGCTCGGAGCCAAACGCCGCTTCAGCGGGCAAATCATCGGCGCCTATTTCATTCTCTATGGCTTCGAGCGCGGCATCATCGAGTTTTTCCGCGGCGATCCGGGCCGGACACTGCTGTTGCACGACCGCGTCTCGCTGATGCAGCTCGTCAGCGTTGCATTGATTCTCGGCGGCGCGTACCTGTGGCTTCGACCCCACGCTGAGGCGCCGGCCCCCGTCAAGCCCGCGAGGCCCGCACGGGCCGCAGCAGGCCGCTCTCAATAGACTGACTCCCGCGCATGAAATTCATCGTCACTCCCGAAGAAGCCGGCCAGCGTCTCGATATTTTCCTCGTCGCGCAAATTCCGGCATTCAGCCGTTCGCGCATCAAATTGCTGATGGACGATGGCCGCGTCGAAGTCGACGGTGCCTCCCGAAAGGCGTCGCATCACGTCGAATCCGGCGAAGTCGTGACAGTCGAAATCCCGCAGGAGCAGCCTCCGGGTGTCGAAGCCGAACCCATCCCCCTCGATATCCTTTATGAAGACGCCGACTTCGCCGTCGTGAACAAACCCGCGGGCATGATCGTTCATCCCGGTTCGGGCGTCACCGCCGGCACCATGGTTGCCGCGCTTCTGGATCGCTTCGGCGCTGGGGGCTTGTCGACCGTCGGGGGCCCGCTCCGGCCGGGCATCGTGCATCGCCTCGACAAGGAAACCTCCGGTGCCATCGTGATCGCCCGAACCGATGCCGCCCACCAAAACCTCGTCGAAAGTTTTCGCGATCGCCTCGTCCGAAAAAACTACGTCGCGCTGCTGCACGGAAAAATCAAGGGTGACGCCGGCACGATCGAGCTGCCTGTCGCCCGCGATCTTCGCCGGCGCTCCCGCATGACCGCCCGCCGCCGCGAGGGCCGCGAAGCTCGCACCGATTGGCGCGCCTGCCTGCGCCTCGATGGTTTCGTACTGATCGACGCGGACCTGCACACCGGGCGCACGCACCAGATTCGCGTTCATTTTGCAGCGCTCGGCTGTCCCGTCGTCGGCGACACCGTCTACGGCGCGCCCCGCCAGGAACGCATCGCCAAAGAGCTTCTGCCGCCGCTCGATCGAAATTTTCTCCACTCCGCGCGCCTCGCCTTCACGCATCCGCGCACCGGAAAACGCATCGAGATTCGCGCACCCCTGCCGCCCGAGCTCGCGGACTATCTCCGCACCGTCGGCCGCGCCACCCAGACCGATCCCGCCCAGATTGACGCTGCGCTCCGAGAGTTCCTATAATCGCCTACGGGAAATGCCTTTCACGATGAGCCGCCGTTTGCGAATTGCTTTGCTCGTTCTGCTCGCTTTCACGGCGGGCACCGCGCACCCTCAGGACGCACCAACTCCTCCCGCGCTGCAGGGCGCTTCGCCGCAAAATCCGCAAGGCCTCGGGAAGGCGCCACCGCCACTGGTCACCACCACCGGCCTTGTCCATCTTGTCGTTACGGTGACCGATCACCGTCATCAGTTCATCACCGATCTCGACAAAAGCGATTTCAAAGTCATCGAAAACGGGCAGGCCCAGGAAATCAAGTTCTTCGGCCGCGAAACCGACCTGCCTCTTCGCATCGCGCTCCTGCTGGATACCTCCAACAGCATCCGCCCTCGCCTGGAGTTTGAAAAAGACGCCGCTGTCGATTTCCTCAACAAAGTGATTCGTCGCAATAAGGATCTCGCGTTTCTGATGACCTTCGACAATGAGCCGGAGATCATCCAGGACTACACGGGGGATCTCGATCGGCTCATGACCGCCATTCGCGCCCAGCGCGCGGGCGGCGGCACTGCGCTCAACGACGCAATCTTCATGGCGTCGGAAAAGCTCGCGCACGCGCCGCTTCCCGGCGGCTCTGAAACGGAAGTCCGCAGAGTTGTGGTGGTGATCAGCGACGGTCAGGACAATTTGAGCGATCGAGCGCTGACCGACGCGATCGACGCCTCCATCAAAGCCGAGGCGGCTGTTTTTTCGGTGAGTACGAATACGGATTGGCTCGCGGTGGACGACGGAAACAAGCCCAGCAAATATCATCTGGAAGCCGGCGACAAAGTCTTGGAAGAATTCGCCGACCAGACCGGCGGCCACGCGTTTTTCCCCTACCGCATCGACGACCTGGCGCAGTCGTTTCTCGACATCGGTACCGAGTTGCGCAGCCAGTATTTCATCGCCTACGCGCCGTCGAACCCTCCGCCGGTAGGCACGTACCGTCCCATTGACGTGCAGACCGCGCGCAAAGGTCTGATCGTAAGCACCCGAAAAGGCTATTACGGCGCGGCCGCACCCGCGGGCAATTAAGATCGTAGCGGCATTCAGCGGGTGTTTTATCTCGATGCAGGGGACGCTGATGCTTGCTCAGGATCTGTCGGGGCGGGTTTCAAACCCGCCTGGGTTCCGATCGGGCGCAACTAGCGCTGCGGTGCGTAATATCCCCGCCGCGCCAGAACTTTCGTATCGGGCTGCGTGACTTCCACCTTGATCTTGCGGAAAGTCCCATCGCGGTTCTGGTTCGTCGGGTAGTAGCCCATCTGGTATTGCGAGCGCAACTCCTCGGAAATAATGTCGAAGGCCTTCTCCAGGCTGTTCTCGTTGTGCACGCTGATCACACGCCCGCCGGTTTCTGACGCCAGCGACTGTGCCACTCCGCCGCCGTAACCCTCCGTCGCGCGCGGATCGCTGATCAGGATGACGTGCGCCACCGCGTCGCCACGCTGCACCGCTTCGATCGCGTCGCGCTCGGACATTTTGCTGCCGTTATCCTCGCAATCGCTCATGATGATCACGGCCTTGCGCCCGGCTTCCGGTCCCAGCTCATCGTGCACCGCCAGGTAGATTGCGTCGTACAAATTCGTCCCGCCGCCGCCCCGTTGCGGAATCGTTCCGCCCGTCCCGCCCACGCCGGTGGCGTCCACGTTGATTTCCGCACGATGGATGGCCCGCGCCAGCACCGCCGGGTCCTCCGTGAAATCGGCCAGCAGATTCACGTCGGTGTCGAATGTCATCACGATCGCTTCATCCTTGTGGTGCATCACTTCGTGCACGAACCGCGATCCCGCGTCCTTCTCCGCGTTCAGCATGTAATACATGCTCCCGCTTGTATCCATCATCATGGCCAGCGAAATCGGCATGTTCACTTCTTTGTAGAAGTAGGCAACTTTCTGCGGCACACCGTCCTCATAGATTTTGAAATCGTCCTTGGTCAGATCGCCGACGATGGCGTTGTGCTTGTCCCGCACCGTGGCGAACACGTTCACCACGGAGGTGGTGATTCCGATCGGCGCTTGCGATTCGGGGGGTTCGGCGGGGGGCGGCGGAGTTTCCTGCTGCTGACTGTTTGGCTGACTGCCCGGAGGGCCCATCGGCCCGCGGGGCGCTCCCTGCGGTGTGGCAGCGGCGTTCGCGCGAAGCGAATTCAGCGCTGAATAGCTGGCCACAGCCAGGATGAGAATAGCTGCCGCGAGGCTGGTCAACCGCATTGTATAATCTCCTCGAATAGGGCGTCAGACAGATACGATGCAGGATACACTCAGCCGGATGTTCGAATCGAAATTTTCGGGGCGGGCGCGCATTCCGGAATTAGAGCGCCGCCCTCACGCAGGGAACGAGACGCTTCGATGACCCGATTCATTCCATGCCTGGGCTTCACGCTGTTGCTCGTGGCGGCTGCAACCTTGAACGCCCAGGCGCCCGCTCCGCCTCAGCAACAGCCGCCTCCGGCGCCCATCATCGTTCGCACGCCGATCGTCTTCGTCCCCGTCACCGTCAAGGACGAACACGGCCAGCTCGTCGGTGACCTGACCCGCGACGATTTTCGGATTCTTGCCGATGGCGTGGAACAGAAGATCGCCACTTTCTCATCCGAGGCCGTCCCGCTCTCCGCCGTGGTGGTGCTCGATAACGACCTCGACCAGCGCGTTTCCACGAATGTTCAGAAGAGCCTGATCTCCATCGCCGCCAGCTTCGGACCCGATGATGAAGTCGCCCTCGTCTCCTACGAGGAGTTTCCCGAAACGATCTCGGATTTTTCTTTTAACAATGACGCGCTCTTCACCACTCTCAAGCGCTTCGAGATCGGCTCGCACAACCACACGATCATCGAGGATCCCGCCTTCCGGCCCGGCGGCCCGCCTCCCCCGGGCCAGGCGCCTCCGGGGCCACCGCAGGGCACCGGCCCGAGTCTGCCGCTACCGCAGAAGTTCAAGAGCAACGTCGACATGACGGACGCCATTTTCGCCGCTGGCGAAATGCTGAAGTCTCGGGGCCGCGACCGCCGCAAAATTATTTTCCTGCTGTCGGACGAAAGCAACTCCAACAACAACGCGCACAGCTTCGACGAGACGCTGCGATCGCTACTGATTTCCGACGTGTCGCTGTACTCGATTTCCGTTTCGCGCTCGGTCCCGGTCGGCAAGAAGCTGCTGCAAAAAGGCGCTTTGGACCTGCAAAAGTACGCCGCCGATACCGGCGGCGACACCTTCTACGCCAAGAAGGAGGACGATCTCGATCGCCTCTATTCCGAGGTCACCGAACAGGCGCGCAACGAATACACGCTCACGTTCTCTCCCACGGAAGTCACCAAGGGTCAGGACTACCACCCGATCGAAGTCCGCGTAAAGCGCCCCGGCCTCAACATCGAAACCCGCGAAGGCTATTACGAAAGCGCCATAACCCCAGGGCGCTAACCGGAACGTCGGGCGCGCTGATTTTCGGGTACCGACTGAATCGTAACCAGCTGCTCGTGCTCGGGGCACAGCGGCTTGTAATCGCAAAACCCGCAGGAGAATCCCTTCTTCGGCGAAAAATCCCCGGCTCGGATCCGGTCCGCCACTTCCGCAATCTTGGCCTTCGTCGCCTCCAGCATCTTCGCGTCGCGCGTGGACTCGACCGCCTCATTATTCGTCAGGTTGTAAAAAACCAGCTTGCCCGGCGAACGATCGAGCACCTCCAGCGCCGCCAGCGCATAAATGCTCAGCTGCAAATCTTCCGCCGCTTTCTCTGCGTCGCGCGGACGCCCGGTTTTGTAATCCACGATCTCGATTTCGCGGTCGGTCAGTCGGTTCACCTGGTCTATTCGCCCGGTGATCACCACGTCGTGCTCCAGCGCCAGCTCGAACGCCTTCTCCTGGTGCAACACTTCGGGCGGCGCGGCGCAACAACTGCGGTGAAACGCTTCCAGCTGCTCGCGCCCCGCCCGCCGATACTCGTTTTCTTGGTATTCGTCCGGATATCCAGCCGAAATCCATTCGCGTTCGTAGATCGCGAACACGTCCTCCAGCGTCACCTTCCCACGCTTGCGAATCTCCCCGACCAATTCGCGAATCGTCGTGTGCATCACCGTGCCAAACGTCATCTGCGCGTGCGGCCCGCTGCGAATACTCCAGACGTACTGAAACAGGTACTTCATCGGACATCGTTCGTACGCGTCGATCGCCGAAGCGCTCAGGTGCAGCGGCTCCGGACGGGGCGGATGAAACGCCTTGGCCCACAGCGCCACCTGCGAATACGCGCGCGTATTTTCAGTCGACGACGCCGGAAACAGTCGCGTAGGGTCGGGAGCAACCGGCGGCGCCCCGATGAACTCCTCCGTGACCGGCACGTCCACCTTCGGCGCCGATTGCACCGCGTCCATCTTCGCGATTTTCGGGTCCGCCAGAAAATCCTCCAGAAACGGCGACGGCTTCTTCCGCCGGTTCACGATGGTCGAAAGCGTCAGCCGCCGCTGCGCACGCGTCAGCGCCACGTAGAAAAGTCGCCGCTCCTCCTGTATCTGAAAATCGCCCTTGGGCTGCTCCTCTTTCATCAGATCGGGCGGAAATTCGAACTTCGGCCGCCGCGTTCCGGAAGGGAAGTCGCTCTTGCTCAACCGCAAAATGAAAACGTGCGGAAACTCCAGGCCCTTCGCCGCATGCACGGTCATCAATTGAACCGCGTCGCCCGCCAGTTCTTCCTCGATCTGCACGTCGCCGTCGAGTTCGTCGAAATACCGCAGATACTCGATGAAATTCCGCAGCTGCTTGCCCTCACTCTGCCGCTCCCACTCCTTCACGAAAGTGACCAGCCGCCCCAGATGCTGCTTGTCGGTCTCCGAAGCCACTGGCGCAACGCCCAAATTCGTGATCAGCTCGGCCAGCACTGAACTCGCCGTCGCACTCCGCGCCAGTTGCCGCATCTGTCCGAACAATTCCACGAACTCCGTCAGCCGCACTCCCTCACGATCGAACGGCGCCTCGCGAGGCGCCGCTTCCACCTCATCCCAAATCGGACGCCGGCGGTTTTTATGCGCGCGCTCCGACAGTCGCACCAGGTCGCGCGGCTCCAGCCCCCAATACGGCGCCGCCAACACCCGCGCGCACGCCACGTTGTCGGCCGGCACCGCGATCAGCCGCAGCCAGGCCAGTAGATCGCGCACCAGCGTGTTGTCCAGAATGGAAGCCTTGCGGATCACAAACGGAATCCCGCGCCGCCGCAGCGCCGGCACCAGTTGCGCGCGATGCGTGTGCTTGCGATAGAGCACCGCAAAACTCCGCCACGGCGTCCCGGCCTCGTGGAGCCGCTCGATTTCGGCCGCCACCCACTGCGCCTCCTCCTCGAATGCCGCGAATTCCACCACGCGAATCTTGTCGCCGTCCGGATTTTCAGTCGTCAGGTTTTTCGGCGGCAGCAGCGGCGACTTCTCGTTGTGCGAAATCATCTCGCCCGCCACGCGCAGAATCCGCTTCGTCGACCGGTAATTCTTCGAAAG
>DATNKM010000109.1:0-18884 GCA_035603395.1 Candidatus Acidiferrales bacterium | reverse complement strand
CATTTGGAGCCGTCGAAATGGAAGACGCGTTTTTGCGTGCCGGCGTCGATGTCGATTTCGAGAGTTTTTTCGTCAGACCAGGTGATGTGCAGGCGCGCGGGGAGATGCATGATCCCGGCGGCGCCGAATGCGCGGCAGCCGTTGCCGTCGGCCTCGTCTTTCGCGGGATCCCAGTTATTCGCGATGCGGCGGCCTTCGGCGTTGACCGGGACGAAGGACACGTCCCCTTTGGCGGGCGTGATCATGCGCCAGCGCCACTCGTCGTCGATGAGGGAGACCCAGTTGCCGGTGAGGTCGACAACGGCGGCGGCCTTGGGGGTGGGAGGCGGACCTTGCGGGCGCATGCCGCCTGGGCCTCCTTGCGCATGTGCGACGCGCGATACGAACAGCGTCAGCGCGATTGCGCACGTCAGCAGCGCCGAGCGCCGAAGGGTCATCGATTCTCCTCCGAATATTTTGGGGAGGATTTCGTTGACTTTTTAACATCTTGGGAAGACTGGGATTTTCGGTTCGCTGCGCTCAGGTCTTTGTAGACGGCTTCGATGAACATTTGCGTGGTCCAGGGGCCGGAGTCGGAGCCGTAGATGCCGTCGTAGTCGAGCGTGGGCCTGGAGGCTTTCACCTGGTCGAGCGTCATTCCTTTTTTCACATCGTCCGAGACGCGGTCGCGGAGGATGGTCGCCATGTCGCGGTAATTCGTTACGGCGTTGCGATCGCAGATGCGGCCGTGGCCGGGAACGACGTAGGTGCCACCTTCTTCATCTGCGCGGGGAACCATCATTTCGATCAGACGATTGAGTGCGTCGATTTCGCCGTTGATCGAGCCGCCCTTTGCGAGGTCGATCATCGGGTAGCGGTCGGGCGTGAAGACGTCGCCGGCGCTGATGACGTCGGAGCGGCGGAAGAAGACGAGGCTGTCGCCGTCGGTGTGGGCGGCGTGCGGATGCTCGAGAACGATGGCTTCGTCGTTGAAGAGCGCCCATCGGTCGTTGTCGTAGGTATCGGTGGGCCAGAGTTCCTGCGGCGCATAGGATTCCTTTGGGTCGGAGGATGATGCGGCAGTCATCCGGTCGAGAACGGCGATCTGCGAGACGATGGATGCGCCAGGCGTTTCGCCGTTCAGGCCGGAAATGAAATGGCCCGATTGCGAGAGGTTGTGGTTACCGCCGGTGTGGTCGGCGTCGACGCTGGTGTTGATGATGAATTCGATGGGTTTTTGCGAAAGCGTGCGGATGGCGGCGAGGGCTTGCGGGCTCATTTGCGAGAGGCCGGTGTCGACCAGGACTACGGCGTCGTCGCCGAGTTGTATGGTGACATTCGCGCCGGCTCCGACCAGCATGTGGACGCGACCCTGGACCTGGAGCAGCTGGACGGCGGATTTTTCAGGCGCCGAATCCTGCCGGGCGCGCGCGGGCGCGACACCGGTGGCCGCTGAGACGGCAATTGTCGTGGCTGCGATCAGAAATGCGGGCGCGACGCTGAATGATTTGGGCGTCATGGCTTTTGGGCGGCGGGCTTTGCCGGCGGAGGTGGAGGCGGTGGAAGGGTCGCGAGCTTTTGCATGTATTCGGGATACATGCTGTCGGCGCCACCGCGTGTGGCTTCCAGGGGGATGCCGAAGTTCGACGGAAATTCCTTCAGGAAATCGTTCGTGCCGGGCAGATGGTGGGGGACCCATGACGGCGGTTTATCGACGACGTCGCGCGGCGTGCAGAGGAACGGCGCAAGCGTGTAGCCGGGGTTCAGGAACCAGTGCTCGGTGCGGATGAGCGGCTCGGTGAGGTAGACGGGATCCTTCACGATGGTAACGATGGTGAGGAAATCGCCGTGGCGAATGTAGTATTCGGTGAGGGTGGCTTTGTTGCTGCGCGCGAGGCCGTTGCGGCGGAGCCAGCCTTCTTTCAAATTCGTGGTGGTGACTTCGAGCTTGTCGCCTTGCCATTTTCCGGTTGAGAAACCGTTCCATGTTTGGGCGGCGTAGTCGGACGGGTGGGGGCGGCCATCCATGTAGAGGGTGCGGGCGCGGCCGTTGGTGAAGATTTCGACGTGCCAGGCGAGGACCGCGTAAGTGAGCGGGTCCAGATCGGGCCACATGCGCAGGCCGCCGGGGGCGCGCACTCCGTAGTCGGCGGGGTGGGGATCGCATTCGTGCTGTTCTTGATCCCATTTTTCGGCGGTCCAACTGTCGGCGCGGAGGCGGTCGGCGTCGTTGATTGGAAGGCCGGTGTAATCGCCGATGAAGGGGTCGGTGGTGTTGTCCGGGCTGGCGGTCTGGCTATAGGTGCCGGAGAGATCGACTTGGGCGCGGGCGGCGGTAGGGAGAAACGCTGACGCGAAAACGATCAGCGATGCCGGAATGATTGTCCGGTAGATGGCCCTCATGCTTCCCCCGACCCCTTGACGCGAAACGCGGCTGATTCTATATCACAGTCGTAGCGCGACAGGGAACAAAAGCGGAAGCTCAACACAGAGAACACCGAGCAGGCGCGGAGGTCAGGGAAGAAACAAAGGCGATTAGGCGAAAAACGCGCGTCCGGTGGTAGACTTCCAGCATGGCTAGGAAAAAAAACAAGACGAAAAAACTGAATAAAGCGAAGAAAGCGGCGCCGAAGAAAAAGGCGACGAAAAAGAAACTGGCGCGGAAGATTGCGCCCAAGAAGGTAGCGTCGCGAGGGCCTGCGCGCGGAAAGGCCGAGGCGACTTCCCCGGTGGAGTTTGAGCCGAAGGGGCTTGGAGCGCGCTCGGGCGGGCAGTCGGGAGATTTGCAGGGGCTGCCCAATCGCGGCGGGTCGGATTCCGAGAGCGTGGATGAGCTACTGGAAGAGGGAAACGCGTTCGAGGCTGAGGCCGTGAAGGGCGTCGAGGATGCCGACGAGGCGGATGAGCAGGAAGTTCGCACGCATGAGGTGCCCGAAGACGATGTTCCGGAAGAGTACGAAGACAACGACCAGCAATCGTAGTTTTGTGACGCACGCTCGAGCGATTCAGGGTTTGTACCGCAGGGCCTGAAAGCCCCACAGCTTTTTCGATGGTTGATTTCGGAGCGGAAGCTTTGATCCCCTGGACTGCGACTTTGTTGGTGAAAGGAACAGGATGGCCGGCGGCCCTACAGAAGCTTCGGTTACGGACGCGCTGCGGACGGTGATCGATCCGGAGTTGCACAAGGATCTGGTTACCCTGGGCATGGCGAAGAACGTCCAGGTGCACGGCGGCGAGGTGTCGCTGCTGGTGACGTTGACTACGCCGGCTTGCCCGCTGCGGGAGACGATTGAGAAGGATGTGCGCGCGGCGCTGGCGAAAGTGCCGGGCGTGACGGGCGTGGATCTGAAATTCGACGCTTTGGTTCCGACGGGCGTGCGGCCACAGGGGAAGGCGCCGATCGAGGGCGTGAAGAATCTGATCGCCGTTGCGAGCGGCAAGGGCGGAGTGGGCAAGACGACCGTCGCGGTGAATCTGGCGATCGCGCTGAAAAATATGGGAGCGTCGGTGGGGTTGCTGGATGCGGATGTGTACGGGCCGAACGTTCCGGTGATGTTGGGAACCGCCGAGCAACCGAAGATGCTGGACGAAAAGACGATTATTCCGGTGCAGTCCTACGGAGTGAAGATGATTTCGATGGGGCTGCTGAACCCAGGGGACAAGCCGCTGGTGTGGCGCGGGCCGATGTTGCACAGCGTGATGCAGCAATTTTTACGCAATGTGCGCTGGGGGCAGCTCGATTACCTGATCGCGGATTTGCCGCCGGGAACCGGGGACGTGCAGTTGAGCCTGATTCAGACGGTGGCGGTGAGCGGGGCGGTGGTGGTGACGACGCCGTCGGTGGTGGCGCTGGCGGACGTGCGCAAGGCGATCGAGATGTTCCGGCAGGTGCATGTGGATATTTTGGGTGTTGTTGAGAACATGAGTTATTTCGGCTGCCCGCATTGCGGCGGTAAGATTGACGTATTCGGCCATGGCGAAGGCCAGCAGATGGCCGCCAAGTTCGAGATTCCGTTTCTGGGCGAGATCGAAATCGATCCGAAGATTCGCATCGGCGGGGATACCGGGAAGCCGGTGGCGTCGCTCGGTCCGGATGCGCCCGGGGCGAAGAGTCTTTATGCCATGGCGCGGCAGGTGGCGGCGCGGATTTCGGTGGTGAATTTGTCGGCGCCGGCGCCGGTGGTGCAGATCCTATAATTCGCGCTCCGAATTGAGCCTGGATATTTCGCAGTCCGCGTAAGATTTTGGGGGTGGGCATGAGCCTTCCGGACGCGCCGGTTGCCCGGAGCGGTTTTTTCGTTACGCATTTCCTGGCCGTCAGGGATCAGGAGAAGTCGAAGGCTTTCTACGTTGGCGTGCTCGGCGCAAAAGTCGTAAAGCCAGAGAATCCCTGCTACATCAAGTTATCCGATTCATGGATCATTCTGAACTCCGGCGGCGGTCCCACACCGGACAAGCCCGAGGTTTTCCTCGAAGCGCCTCGCGACCTTAGCCGGGTGAATAGCTTTCTGAACCTGCGGGTTGCCGACATTCAGGCCTGTTACAAGGAATGGAAAGCGAAGGGCGCGCACTTTCTCACCGAGCCGCTCGACTATCATGGCTGGGAGTGGCGGTGTTACATGCGAGACCCGGACGGCTACATCATCGAGGTGGGACAATACACGGAGAGTTCGATTCAAGTCTTTGCGCAGTTTATCGCCGGAGTTGGCCGGTCGAAGAGCTCGTGGGCGGGCCAGAGCTGAGGTCCGCGTCGTCCTCACGCAAAAGTGATTGCAGAGAGCTGAAGTGACCGAATACTATTCCGCCCGGAGATGCGGAGATTTATGAGCGATCTGGTACAGCTGAGCCGGGAAGGCGATGTCGCGGTCATCACAATCAACAATCCGCCGGTGAATGCGCTGAGCGCGGGTGTGCCCGAGGGGATTGAAGCGGCAATCGCCGAGGTTCAGAAGGATCCCCGCGTGAAGGCCGCGGTGCTGATCGGCGGCGGGAAGACGTTCATCGCCGGCGCGGATATCAACATGTTCGTGCAGATGACGTCGGGCAAGGGCGGACGAATCAATCTGCTGCCGACGTTGCTCAGGATCGAAGACTGTAGGAAGCCGGTGGTGGTGGCGATTCACGGCAACGCGCTGGGCGGCGGGCTGGAAGTGGCGCAGGCGTGCCATTACCGCGTGGCGAGTCCCGATGCGAAAGTCGGACAGCCTGAAGTGAATCTGGGAATCATTCCGGGTGCGGGCGGGACCCAGCGTCTACCACGGCTGGCGGGTGTGGCGAAGGCCGCGGAGATGTGCACGAACGGTAAAGCCATCAGGGCGGGCGAGGCGCTGGAAGCGGGAATCATCGACAAGCTGATCGAGGGCGATTTGCTGACGGGCGCGGTCGCGTTTGCGCGCGAGATTGCCGGGAAGCAGGCGCCGAAGACGCGCGAGATGAGCGCGAAATTGGGCACGCTGGAGCAGAACGCGCCGATTTTCTCCGCCGCGCGAGACACGGTGCGCAAGAAAATGCGCGGGCTGCCGGCGCCGATAGCGGCGATTGATGCGATCGAAGCCGCGACGAACATGCCGTTCGAGCAGGGTTGCGAGGAAGAGGCGCGGCTTTTCGACAAGTGTTTGTACTCGGATGAATCGAAGGCGCTGATTCATGTGTTCTTCGCCGAGCGCGAGGCGGCGAAGATTCCAGACGTGCCGAAGGATACGCCGGTGATTCCGGTGAATTCGGTGGCGATTCTCGGCGCAGGCACGATGGGCAGCGGCATCGCCATGGTGTGCGCGAACGCGGGAATTCCGGTGGTGCTGAAGGACTCCGATCAGGCGGCGCTCGACCGCGGATTGGCGAACATTCAGAAAAATTACGCGACCTCGGTGAAGCGCGGGCGGTTCACCGAGGAGCAGGTGGACGAACGGATGAAGCTGATCAAGCCGACGCTCGCCTGGGACGATTTTTCGAATGCGGACCTCGTGATCGAAGCTGTTTTTGAGGGCATGGCGTTGAAGAAGGAGGTGTTCGCGCAGATCGATCGCGTATGCAAACGCGGCGCCATCCTGGCGAGCAACACTTCGACTCTCGATATCGACGAGATCGCGGCGTCCACGTCGCGGCCGGAAGCGGTGATCGGGACGCATTTTTTCAGCCCGGCGAATGTGATGCGGCTGCTGGAGCTGGTGCGCGGGAAGAAGAGCAGCAAGGAAGTGATCGCGACCTGCATGCAGCTGGCGAAGAAAATCGGCAAAGTCGCGGTGTTGGTGGGGAACTGCCGCGGGTTCGTCGGCAACCGGATGTTCCTGCCTTACATCCGCGAAGCGCAGTTCTTGGTCGAAGAAGGCGCTGCTCCACAGGCCGTGGACGCGGCACTCACTGCCTGGGGAATGGCGATGGGTCCGCTCGCCGTTGGCGATCTGGGCGGGCTGGACGTGGCGTGGCGGATTCGCAAGGAATTCCGGCATCTGGAAAAGCCCGGCGCGCGGCAGCCTTATGTGGAAGACAAGCTTTGCGAGAGGGGGCGGTTTGGGCAGAAGACCGCATCGGGCTGGTACAAATATGACGCGGAGCGGAAGGCATCCGTCGATCCGGAAGTGATCGCGCTGGTGAAGAAGTGGAACACGGAATCAGGGATTCCGCAGCGCCAGATTTCGGCCGAGGAAATCGTGGAGCGCGAAGTCTACACGCTGGTGAACGAAGGCGCGCGGATTTTGGAAGAAGGGTATGCGTTGCGGGCGGGCGATATCGACACGATTTATCTGAACGGGTACGGGTTCCCCGGATTCCGCGGCGGGCCGATGTGGTATGCGGACACGGTCGGCGTGAAGAAAGTGTACGATCGAGTATGCGAATTTCACAAACAGCATGGAATGCTATGGGAGCCGGCGCCACTGCTCGAGAAACTGGCCGAGTCGGGCGGGAAGTTCGCGGAATTTGAGCGCAAGGCCGCTGGAGCCGCGGACTAGTTCAGGTCGACTGGGGCTCGGGCCCGCGTGTTTCCTGCGTGGTGTCGCTTTGTCGGAGGCGCCGCGCCTCCCATCCAGAACCATCAAGTTGCAAGGCACTACACACGCTTACTCCTCGCGGCAAATTCCATTCCGAACCGCGCCGTTTGAATTTTCCCTCCACCGTCCGCGGCACACGCCTCAACCGTAGCAAAGTCTCAGTTGACGCGGAATGTAGCGCGGACTACTGTCGCGGCCAATTGGGGAAAAGAGTTCGCGCGACAGTCCCTGGAAGCAAGCCGTCCTGTCGGGATTGCAACTCGCTCCGATTTTCACCTATGCCAGCGGGCATCCTTTCAACCTGCTGGTGGAAGGAGAAGACAACGGGGACAACCATGTGACGAACGAGCGTCCAATTGGAGCGCCGCGCGACACCGGTCTGGGACCCAATCTCATCGAATTCGACATGCGCCTTGCCCGGCAGCACAAGCTGACCGAGAAGCTGAATTTGCTGATTACGGCGGAGGGATTCAACATCGCAAATAGGACGAACTTTGCCAGTGTGAACAACGAAGTGGACCCATTGTTCGGCCTTCCCGCGGCGCTCGGTGGCGATGGGGAAACGACGTTTAACATTCACGGGATTCGGCCCGGCACGCCTCTCCCCGGAGGAGGGGTCGCGAGTCCGAGCACGCCGCTGACGTTCACGTCGGACTTGCCGAAACGGGAGTTTCAGTTTGGCGCGCGGCTGACGTTTTAGTCTTCGCGCGTTCCGGATTATTTCTTCGGCACCGGCAGTGCGCCAAGCGCTTTCGATTGAAACTGAAGCGAATCGGGCAGATGTTCGGCGAAATAGTTGATGTCGTGGCCGCCCGGGTATAGATGGAACTCGTGCGGGATGCGGCGTGACACCAGCAAGTCGTGGAACTCCTGCGCGCCGCGATTGAAACCGTAATCGTCCTCCGTGCCGCAATCAAAGTAAATCTGCAGGCCGGCTGGCGGCGGGCTTTCGCGCACCAGCGTGAAGGGGCTGTTGCGATCCCAGAAGGCGCGATCGAACGGCGTGCCAAACGCGCCGCCGAGCGCGCGCGAAATGGCGGTGGCCGATTCCGGGTCAACCCTGTCTTCCGGCGGGTTTGCGATCAGCGCGGCGCTATTAGCGCTGACCGAACCGAAAAGATCCGAATGGCGGAGCGCGAGGTGCAGGGCGCCGTAGCCGCCCATGGACACTCCGGCGATTCCACGATTGTGGCGGCCTTCTTTCGTGCGGTAATGCGCATCGATGTAGGGCAGCATCTCCTGAACCAGAAAATCCTCGTAGGGGCGTTTTCCGTCGCGCGAGTTGATGAAAAAGGACCGATCGCCATCGGGCGCGACGATCAGAAATTCGCCGAGCTGCATCTGTTCCCACAAATCCTGGGTGAGATTGAAGCCGCCGGAGTCGATCATGGCTTGCTCGTTCTGGCCGAGGCCGTGCAGGAAATACAGCACGGGGTAGCGGCGTGTCCTGTCGTTGTCGTAGCTGGGAGGCAGCAGGACGCAGTATGGCACTTTACGTCCGAGAAGCTTGCTGGGCACGGAGCGGCATTCGGCGCGAGGAGACGCGTGCGCAGGCGCAGCTGCCACAGCGAGCGCGAGTGTGAATGCGACCAGCAGAACAGCAACGCGGGTCAGAGCTTTTCGCGACGACTCACTCATATCGCAGAGCCTGCACAGGGTCGAGGCGCGCGGCCCGTGAGGCGGGATACATTCCCGCCGCGAGGCTGACGAATATCGAGAAAGCGATCGCGGCTGCAACCATCCACCACGGCACGGCTGTGACGCTGATCGCGGGAAGATCGCGGCGAGCAAGATAGATATTCGTTCCCAAATTGATCGCATGGCCGATGAGCCAGCCGATAGCCACGCCGCAGATTCCGCCGAGCAGTCCCATGGCGCCCGCTTCGACGAAGAACAGGCGTCGCACGTCGCGGTCTGCCGCACCCAGCGCTTTGAGGATGCCGATCTCGCGGCGGCGCTCAAGGATCGCCATCACAAGCGTGTTGACAATGCCCAGCGAGGCGACGACCAGTGCGAGACTGCCGAAAATTCCGAGGAATAAGTCGAAGACCGCGAATACGAGCCTCAGGCCGTTGGTTGCGTCGAGCAGGGAGTACGTCGTGAATCCCATTTTCTTGATCGTATCCTCGGCGTCTTTTACTTTGGATGCGCCGCTGACGCGCACGGTCAGGCTTTCGTAGTTTTTCTGATTGGGCGAGTCACGCAGGAGATCGCGAAGATCGTTGGTCTGGGCCGCACGCAGCGTTTCCGCGACTTGAAGCGGGATGAACAGCCTACCGCGCCCGAAAGCGCCGAGGCCGCCGGCGGGATCGGTCTCGATGACGCCGACGATGCGCAGGGATTGTTCTTTTGGCACGATGGAAAATCCGGCCGAGCCGGAGTCCTTGTCGCCCGGGTCCGGCGGCAAGGCTTCGCGCTCGGCGTAGCGCAGGACGATACTCTTGCCGATCAGGCCGTACGGTTGTTGTGGCGCGAGCTGGCGCGCGAAGTCGATCTGCAGGATCGCCTCATTCGCGGCGGGACTGGAGAAAAACGAACCGGTCATGCCGTCGAAGGAGCCGTCGGTTTTCCCCGACGGGCTCACGCCCGCCACCACCGTGGTGAAGGGATTTCCGTCGTAATGGATCTCGGTGGGAAACCGGATTTCGGGATAGACCTCGGTTACGTTGGGGATGGTTTCGATTTCCTTGCGCGCTTCTTGGTTGAGTGGCTTGGGCGGGCCGGTTGGCTCCGGAATCTCGTTTCGCGGCCGGCCGAACGTCGGATTATTGGATTTCGGCGTCACGAAAATCGCGTCGAACAGTCCCGAACGCGACAGGCGATCGTTGGCGAGATTTTGCAGACCGACGCCCAGCGACAGCATGGCGACCAGCGACGCTACTCCCACAGCGATACCGAGAGTCGTCAGCGAATTGCGCAGCGCCGCCTCGCGCAGATTGCGGAAGGCCAGCTCGCCGAGGTCGCGCCGCTTCATGAGGACCGCCCGTCGCTGAGCACTTTGCCGTCGCCCATATGAATCAGCCGGTGCGCGTAGCGTTCGGCACGCGGCTGTTCGTGCGTGACCATCACAATCGTCATGCCCAGAGATTCGTTGATCTCGCGCAGCAGATTCATGATTTCGTCGCCCGTGGCGCTGTCGAGATTGCCGGTCGGCTCGTCGGCCAGCAAAATCGTGGGCCGGTTGACCAGCGCGCGCGCCAGCGCGGCGCGCTGTTGCTCGCCACCGCTCATCTCCGTGGGCCGGTGCGTCAATCGCGCGCCCAGCCGCACGCGCTCCACAACTTCGCGGACGCGGCTCATCCGCTCACCGCGGTCGACCTCCGCGAGCCGAAGCGGCAGCTCGACGTTTTCCTCGAGCGTCATGCGCGGCAGCAGATTGAAAGCCTGAAAGACGATGCCAATCGTGTGCGTGCGATGCTGGGCCAATTCCTCCGAGCTCATCTCTGCAAGATTTCGGTCATGGGCGAAGATTGCGCCCGACGTGGGACGGTCGAGGCCCGCCATCAGATTCATCAGTGTGGATTTGCCGGAACCAGAACTGCCGAGAAGCGCCACAAATTCGCCCGCGCCGATATCGAGCGTGATGTTGTCGGCGGCCCGGACGAGCGTCGCTCCCATCTGGTAGTGGCGCGTAACTTGATGAAGACGGATGGCGGCTTGGCCGTTGCTGAAGGCGCTCGTGGTCATTTACAGGTCTCTATGTTACTACGCGCGAGGCGGTCAACATGTTGCTGCTTGTCTCTAAACTGCAATTCGATTGCATCGCTCTGTTCAGATTTCGCCTGTTATGATCTTTCGTCGCATGGACGGGCCGCGAAGCCCAAATGCGGACGGGGGCACGATGACGATTCTGGTGACAGGCGGGACCGGTTATATCGGTAGCGCGACGGTTGAGAGGTTGAGGACCAAGGGCGAGCACGTGGTCGTGCTCGACGATCTGTACCGCGGGCACCGCTGCGCTATCGATAAAAACGTGCCGCTGTACGAAGGTCGCGTAAGCGATCGCGCCCTGGTGGCACGCATCGCCTCGGAACACGCGATTGATTCCTGTGTGCACTTTGCGGCGCTCACCTACGTCGGCGAGTCTGTCCAGGATCCGCGGACCTACTACGAAAACAACCTCGAACAGGGAATTGCGTTCGTGGGGGCGCTGGTGAAAGGCGGCGTGATGAAAATAGTTCTTTCTTCGACGGCTGCGGTGTACGGCGAGCCGAAGGTAGTTCCGATCACCGAATCGTGCCCGCAGTGGCCGGTGAATCCCTACGGCTGGTCGAAATTCATGATGGAGCGGCTGCTGGCGAGCTACGACACCGCCTACGGAATGAAGTCGGTTTCGCTGCGGTATTTCAACGCCGCGGGCGCCACCGAGCGATGCGGAGAGCTGCACGAGCCCGAAACCCATCTGGTGCCAAATCTGTTGAAGGCCGCCGCCGGTGAGACGCCGCACATCCGGGTTTTCGGCACGGACTATCCTACGCCGGACGGCACGGCCGTTCGAGACTACGTGCACGTCGCCGATCTTGCCGAGGCCCACGTGCTGGCCATCGAATATTTGCGGGGTGGCGGCGATTCCGATTGTCTGAATCTCGGCTCCGGCGACGGCTTTTCGGTGATGGAAGTTATTGAAATGGCGCGCAAAGTGACGGGAAGGCCGATTCCCATGAAGGTTGAAGGACGCCGCGCGGGGGATCCTCCCAAACTGGTTGCCGACGCGGGCCGGGCGAAGAAAGTGCTCGGATGGAATCCCATGCACTCTGATTTGTCGACGATTTTGCGAACGCAGTGGGATTGGCGCCTGAAGCATCCAAACGGCTACCCAAAATAGAAAATCCCCCGGCGTCGCGGCCGAGGGATTTTCACGAATTAGCGGGTACGTCCGTTGTGCTTTTTGTTGTAGATGTTTCGCGAGGCGCGATTCTGGCTCTGGTTGATCGCGCGACGATCCGCACCGGTCAGCTTTCCGCCGTTTGCCTGGCGATCCGCCGCGGTTTCGCGGTGAATGCCCTGCTGCTGGTTCTCAAGCTTCGCAGTTTCACCGGCCGTCAGCTGTCCGCTCCGGACGCCCTGCGCGATGCGGTCCTGTTGATTCTCCTCGCGCTGGCCGATTTCGCCGGGGCCGTTGTGTTCGACGGCGGCGTTGTGCTTGTCGTCGTAGATCTGGTTTGACAGGTGATTCTGCTGGTTGTTGAGCTGGGTGCGGTCGGCGGAGGTGAGATGGCCGTCGTCGTCCTGGCGCATGGTGTGCTCTTCCTTGTTCAGGTCCGCTTCCTTCGTTTCCAGGTTCTTGGTTTCACCGGAGGTGAGTTGGCCGTCCTGAATCCCGCCGGCGATGCGATCCTGCTGGTTGTCCTTGCGCTGCTGGATTTCACCAGGCTGACCGGTGGCCGGGGTCGCGGTGGTGCTGGACTGCTGCGCGAATGCGGGCGCGCCGCACAGAACTATCAGGGCCGCCGCACTCAAAATTATTTCGCGAGTCTTCATGGTCGTATTCCTCTCAGTAAGATGACGTTCATTTCAAATGTCAGCCCCCGAAAGCTGGTAGAGAGGCCGTACGATTCATGAAACACAGGCAAGCTGGAAAAGTTGCGCGAGCGGTAGCCTAAATCTGGCCGATAGCCGGGACGGCTGCCTCGCGGGATGCGTGTATAATGCGCGACGGCGATTCGAGGCCTCCTACGTCGCTTCAATCGCGTGTATTGAAAATAGGCACTACCTTGCAGCAGGGTAAGAAGCTACAGTTCGGACGGGGCTTTTTCGACCGAAGCGAATGGGGATGAAAAGGCTTCGCTCGGCGAAATCTGGCGGGCTTCCTCGGCAAGGACCCGGAGAGTCGGGACGAAAGACGATGACAAAAATCGAAGCCATTATTCAGACCTCGAAACTCGACCCTGTGAAGGACGCGCTGCACGAAATCGGCGTCGAGGGCATGACGGTGCTCGAAGCGCGCGGCCACGGCCGCCAAAAGGGCCACACGGAATTCTATCGAGGCCGCGAATATACTGTCGATCTGATTCCGAAGACGAAGATCGAGCTCGTGGTGGCGGACGAGATGACGGAAAAGGTGGTGCAGGCGATCGTCACCGCGGCACGCACGGGTAAGATCGGAGACGGCAAGATCTTCACCAGCCGGATCGACGACGCCATACGGATTCGCAACGACGAACGCGGCGACAGTGCGCTGTAAGCGCCGGTCGGGAAGACCGGGCGAAACGTAAAGGCGCCGGGCAGTTCCGCGAATGACTCGGCAGAGCGAGGCCGGGACCGCCATCGGGGCAACGTCTGACACGTATGTCCACCAGGAACATGCCGGGAAGCGTGTTGCGCGAATTCTACGCGAGCGAATCGGTACGCATTCGCACGGAATTTGCGGCCACGGGCGACGGCCGTGCGGCGGTTCGGGGGCGCACGGCGCTGATGGATGCTGTCGCGTTGCGCCTGTGGAAGGAACTGATCGGGCCGGATGAAGCGGGCCCGGCGAACGTCGCGCTGATCGCGCTTGGGGGATACGGCCGCAAGTGGCTTTTTCCGTTTTCCGATGTCGACATTTTGTTTCTGCACGCAGTCGGCGCTCCTGAGCGCGATCTGAAGCAGCGAATCGCGAGTTTCTCGCAGGAGATTTGGGACCTGCGGCTCAAGCTGAGTCCCGCCACCCGAACTTTCGCCGAATGCGAGAAATTCGATCCGAGCAACGTCGAGTTCACAATTTCGCTGCTCGATTGCCGGTACCTCGCGGGAGACCGCAGCCTCTTTGACCGGCTGCACGATCAACTGATCCCCAGGCTCGTCTCGCGCGAATCGCGTTCCATCGTCCAGCGCCTCACCGACTTGACCCATGGCCGCTACAATAAATTCGGGAACACCGTGTTTCATCTCGAGCCGAACGTGAAGGACGGTCCCGGCGGCCTGCGTGACTACAATCTGGCGCAATGGCTCGCGCTGATCGCAGCGATGGAGGAGCAAGGCGCATGGCCTGACGGCAAAACCCTGTTGCCGCCCTGGCTGCGGGAGCGATTCGACGCGGCGCTGGAATTTCTGATGTCGGTGCGATGCTTCTTGCATTTTCGCCACGGCCGGGACGACAACACGCTGGCCTGGCTAGCGCAGGATGAAGCCGCAGCGGAGAGAATCGGCGCGCCGGGCAGCGGCACGCTGACGGCATCGGATTGGATGCGGATCTACTTCGGACATGCGCGGTTGATTCATCGGGTGGCCTTGCAGCTTCTTGAGGAATTTCCGGCGGCGCGCCCCTCCCTTTACAAACAATTTCAAAGTCTGCGGTCGCGGCTGTCGAACGCCGAATTCGCCGTGGTCGACGGCCGGATTTTCCTCCAGCGACAGGAGGCATTGAGCGATTCGGAGCTGCCTTTGCGCATGTTTCGCTTTATGGCGCGGCATGGCCTGAGCCTGAGCTCGTCGGCCGAGCATCAGGTGGAGGAGGTGCAGCCGGCGCTGGTCGAATCGCCGCCGAAGGGCGCGCATCTCTGGCACTATCTGCAGGAAATTCTGGTAGCGCCGCACGCCGCCGAAGCGCTGCGCGCCATGCATTCGCTCGGCATGCTCACGCCGCTGCTGCCGGAGTTCAAGGCCATCGATTCGCTCGTCATTCGCGATTATTCGCACCGATTCACGGTGGACGAGCACAGCTTCGTGACCATCGAGAACCTCCACGCTCTCCGGAAATCGCAGTCCAAGTGGGACCAGGGATATTCGGAACTGCTCGAAGAGCTCGAACAGCCGGATCTGCTGTATCTGGCGCTGCTGCTGCACGACACGGGCAAGGGAACGAAGCCCGAGAACCACATCGCCGGCAGCCTGGAGATCGCGGAAGCCTGCATGGAGCGGCTGGACATCGATCCGCCGGATCGCGAGACCGTGTTTTTTCTGATTCGCCATCATCTGGAAATGGGATCGGCGCTGCGGCGCGACATCTTTGATCCGGATGCGATTCGCCAGATCGCTGAAAAAATGGGCACTCCCGAGCGGCTGAAAATGCTTTGCCTGTTCACCTACGCGGACATCAAGGCGGTAAATCCGGAGGCGCTGACGCCGTGGAAGGCCGAGAATCTGTGGCAGCTCTACATCGGCGTGGCGAACTACATGATGCGCAGCGTGGATCAGCGTGTGCGCGGCGACGCGGACGACGAAGTGATGACGCATCTCCGCACATTGATTCCCGCGGCGGGAAAGAAACTCGACAGTTTTCTGGAAGGCCTGCCGAAGCGCTATCTGCGCACGCAGGGCGCGAGCGACGTGATTCGCCATATGGATATGGCCGGACGCCTGGCCGCCGATCCCGTGCAAGTCGAGCTGACGCGCGGGCGCAACTGGTACGAGCTGACGGTGGTGACGCTGGACCGGCCGTTCCTGTTTGCACGGATGACCGGAGCGCTGGCGGCCTGGGGAATGAACATCGTGAAGGCCGGCGCGTTTTCCAATAGCTCGCAAATCGTGGTGGACACTTTCTTCTTTACCGACCGGTTTCAGACTCTCGAGCTGAACCTCCCCGAATGGGAACGGTTCAAGACCAGTATTCACGATGTGGTCATGGATAAGGCCGATCTCGATCGCATGCTGCGCGATCGCCTGCGATCGGAGAAGAACACCGCTCCGAAAGTGAAGGTCGAGACGAAGGTCGAAGTCGATGATTCTTGTTCGGCCCACAGCACCTTGGTGGAAGTGATCGCGCAGGACCAGCTGGGTCTTCTGTACCGCGTGAGCTCGCAGCTTTCGCGGCAGAACTGCAACATCGAAATCGCCGTGATCGAAACGGAAGGCCAGATGGCGATCGATGCCTTCTATCTTACGTCGGGGGGTAAAAAGCTCGATGACGCCCATCAACAGCGCGTCCGCGACGCGTTACTCGCTGAATTAACGTCCACTTAGGGTTTACCCCACGGCATCCCGGCCCCAGAGTCGGACATCCAAATCTGTAACGCCCGGCGTACGATGTGTAGGGTGACGGGAGGGATTGCGATGCTGATCAAACGCCAGCCGGATTTGACCTACCGGGATGTCACGCCGAAGACCCTCTATATGGGCCGCCGTAATTTTCTGCTCGGGTTGGTGGCCACGGGCGCCGCATACGAGGCTTACAAGAAAGTGCCGGGCTGGATCGCTCTGGCCGGTGGCAAGCCGGCTGCAGCGCCCGCGAAATTGACCGGCCTGGTGAAATGGCCGGGTAGCACCACCGAAACGCTCACGCCAATCGAAAAAACGACTACGTACAACAATTACTACGAGTTTGGAACGGACAAGGACGAGCCCGCGAAATACGCCGCGAATTTTCAGACTTCGCCGTGGACTGTGTCCGTCGAGGGCGAGGTCGCCAAGCCGCGCAAGTTCACGATGGAGGAAATCATGAAGCTTGCGCCGCTCGAGGAGCGCATCTACCGGCATCGCTGCGTGGAGGCGTGGTCGATCGTGGTGCCGTGGATCGGATATTCGTTCAGCACCATCGCGAATCTGGTGCAGCCGACGTCGAAGGCGAAATTCGTGGCGTTTGAGACTTATTACAATCCGAGTCAGATGCCGCTGGCCAGCCGCGCGGGGATTCAGCTTCCTTACGTGGAAGGCTTGCGCTTGGATGAGGCGATGAATCCGCTGACGCTGCTGTGCGTAGGAATGTACGACGAGACGCTGCCGAATCAGGACGGCGCTCCGGTCCGGATGGTGATTCCCTGGAAGTACGGGTTCAAGAGCATCAAATCGCTGGTGAAAATTCGGTTCGTGAAAAGCCAGCCGGACAGCGCCTGGAATCTCTACGCTCCGAATGAGTACGGCTTCTACTCGAACGTGAATCCAAACGTGGACCATCCGCGATGGAGTCAGGCGACCGAGCGGCGGCTTGGGCCGGGATTCGGCCTGTTCACGAAGCGGATTCCGACGCTGATGTTCAATGGCTACGCCGACCAGGTCGCGAGCCTCTACACGGGCATGGATCTGCGCAAGAATTTCTGACGGAGCCTCGGTGAATTCCGTCCTGACGAGCAAATGGACCAAAGTTGTAGTGTTTGCGGCTTGCCTGGGACCCTTCGGCTGGCTCACGTGGAGAGGGCTGCACAACGACCTAACGTCGGATCCTGTGGCCTACGTCACGCACTTCACCGGGGATTGGACGCTGCGGTTCCTGGTGATCACGCTGGCGATCACTCCGCTGCGGAAAATTCTGCACCTGCCGCAGTTGATTCGATTTCGCCGAATGCTGGGGCTTTTTGCTTTCTTTTACGTTTGTCTCCATTTCACCACGTGGATTTGGCCCGATCATGATTTCGCCTGGTCCGAAATGTGGAAGGACGTGCTGAAGCGCCCGTTCATCACCGTGGGATTTACGGCGTTCGTGCTTCTCGTTCCGCTGGCGATCACGTCGACGGCCGGATGGATTCGGCGCCTGGGCGGAAAACGCTGGCAAATGCTGCACCGGTTGATCTATCTGATCGCGGTGCTGGGCGTGATTCACTACTATTGGCTGGTAAAGTCCGACGTCCGCAAGCCGCTATTTTACGGTTTCCTGGTGGCCATCTTGCTTGCGTGGCGGTTGGGGGGCTGGCTGATCGGCCGGCGTGACAGAGCCACCGTCGACCCCGTGGGCCGCGAGCGGCCGCTTAGGGCCGAAACGATGTAACCAGACGGCGCCGGTTATCATCTGCAGTTCGTGCGGCTTGCGGTTTGTTCCCCGGGCCTGCTTGGTAGGGAAGGCTACCGTCCCGGACCCATACGCAAGTACAGGTGAAATTGACCGGTTTCGCGGTTAAACTCTTTCGAGCGTTCACTTGGAGCGTAATCGACGGTCCGGACCCCTCCGGGACGTTTGCGATATTCCAGCGGCGTACCTGACTTCGGTTTGAATCGTCTTGCGGAGGACTGCACTTGAGATTGAAGCTCGCCGTGCTTGTTTCACTCATGCCGCTGCTAGGTCTGAGCGCGTGCCCGACGGGACATCCTCCACCGAACACCGGCACAGCGCCGGAGATTACAGCGCAACCTTCGAATCAGACCGTTACCGCGCCTGCTACGGCCACTTTTGCGGTGACCGCTACGGGCACTACGCCGCTGACCTACACGTGGCAGAGCGCGCCGAGCGGATCGGCCAGTTTCACGGCGATTGGCGGAGCGGCGAATTCGAGCAGCTACACGACTCCGGCTACGTCAAGCGGGCAATCCGGCGCGCAGTTTCGCGTGGTCGTCAGTAACGGCGTGAGTCCGGCGGCAACGAGCAGCCCGGCGACGTTGACCGTCAATGCGCCTGCCGGCACGGCTCCGTCGATCACCGCGCAGCCTACGAATCAGACAGTTACCGCGGGTCAGACGGCGACATTCACGGTGACCGCGACGGGCACCGCGCCGCTGAGCTATCAATGGCAGAGCGCTCCGAGCGGGTCGTCGACCTATGCGAACGTCGGGTCCGCGTCGGCCACAGCGAGTCTTGCTGTGGCGAATACGACCGTGGGCATGAGCGGATCGACCTACCGTGTGGTCGTCAGCAACGGAGTGAACCCTTCAGCGACGAGCAATACTGCAACGCTTACCGTGAATCCCGTGACGGCGAGCAATTTGACGGTGCTGACTTTTCACAACGACGTCGCGCGCACGGGGGAGAATCTCAATGAATCGACCCTCACGACAAGCAATGTAAATTCGAACACGTTCGGCCTGATTGGAACGATCACGGTGGACGGCCTCGTGGATGCGGAACCGCTCTACGTGGGCGGAATGACGATCGGCGGCGCGACGCACAACGTGGTTTTCATTGCCACGGAAAACGATTCGGTATACGCGTTCGATGCAGATACATTCACAATGCTGTGGCAGAACCAGCTGCTAACCGGCACGGGTGAAACACCCAGCGACAATCGCGGATGCGATCAGGTTGTGCCGATCATCGGCGTCACTTCGACTCCGGTGATCGACCTCAACGCC
>DATNKM010000092.1:0-11656 GCA_035603395.1 Candidatus Acidiferrales bacterium | reverse complement strand
ATCGCCCTTCCACGCCTTCACGAACGCGAAATCCCCGCGCAGCGCCGGCACCAGAATATGCGGACGCCCGTTGAACTCGCGCACTTCGCGGCCTTCCGCGACCATGGTGCCGTATCCGGTGGGCGTGAAAAACGCCGGGATTCCTGCTCCGGCCGCGCGCATTCGCTCCGCCAGCGTCCCCTGGGGATTCAGCTCCATCTCGATTTCATTGTTCAGCGCGAGCTTCTCAAAAAACTTGTTGCTGCCCACGTAGCTGGCAATCAGTTTCTTCACTTGCCGGTTTTCGAGTAGCGCGCCGATGCCGTACCCGTCGATCCCCGGATTATTCGAAGCCACGGTAAGATTCTTCGTCCCCTGCCGGATCAGCGCGTTGATCAGGTTTTCCGGCACGCCGGAGGTGCCAAACGCACCCATCAGGATCGTCGCGCCTTCCTTTACGCGCCCGATCACCGCCTCCGCATTGGCCACACGCTTATCCAAGCGTTCCACCCCTATCGAATGTCCCGGAAACCTGAAGTTTACTACAAAGGTCTAAGGGAGCGCCGCGGCCTTCCGCGCGGCACTCCTGGCTTGGAGGTTGGATTCCAGGGGGTCGGAGCTTTGGCTCCGAGGTAGACGATTGGCGCGACGCACCGAAGAAATGCGCAGCCTCATTCGCAGCAACTCTTGTTTCTCCAACAACTATTCAAGCGGCCTGCCCACCACGATCGCGCCAACTTCTATTCCGGCGATCGCCGGCTGATCCCCGCGCGCGCCGCCTGCTTCAGCACCCGAACCCGGGCCGCCACTGCGGCAACCGCAGCATCCACCGTCGCGGACTTCTCAATCTCCGCCATCAGCGCCGACCCAACCACGGCCGCATCCGCAATTCCGCCCAGCACGGACACATGCTCGGGCAGAGATATCCCAAACCCTACCGCGAGCGGCAATTTCGTCGCTCGCCTCACGCGCCGCGCCAGCGCCGGCAAATCCTCCGGCATCGAATCCCGCTCGCCCGTCACGCCCGTGCGCGAAATCAAGTACAGGAATCCGCTCGAGCTCCCGGCAATAATCTCCAACCGTTCGTCGGTCGAAGTCGGCGCCGCCAGAAAGATCGTATCGAGACCGCGCGCCTGCAGCGCCTTCCGGTACTCGCCCGCTTCCTCCGGAGTCAAATCCGTGGCCAACACGCCGTCCGCGCCCGCCGCGCTCGCCGCATCGGCGAATTTCTCGACGCCCATCTGCAAAATCGGATTGAAATAACTGAAAAGGACGAGCGGCACGTCCGACGCCGTGCGCACGCGCCGTACCAGGTCGATCACGCCCGCCAGCGTCGCTCCACCCCGCAGCGCACGCTCGCTCGCCCGCTGGATCGTCGGCCCGTCCGCCACCGGGTCGCTGAACGGCACGCCGAGCTCGATCACGTCCGCGCCGGCTTCCGCGGCCGCGAGCACGATTTTCTCGCTCGCCGCAAGCGATGGATCCCCCGCCGTGATGTATGCCACCAGCCCCAGCTCGCCAGCATCCGCCAACGCCCGAAATCGCCGCGCAATCCGCCCGTCGCGGCCCGAATTCCCGGGCGCCCCATGCAATCCGACAGTTTTTCGTGGCTTGCCCGCGTCAGACATACTGGGAGAGAGTTCCCATGTCCTTATCGCCGCGGCCGGAAAGATTCACGATGACGACCTGGCCCTTCTTCATATTCGGCGCGCGCTTCACCAGCTCCGCAAACGCGTGCGCGGACTCCAGCGCCGGAATAATTCCCTCCGTGCGCGCCAGCATTTTCGCCGCGGCGATCGCTTCGTCGTCCATCACCGCTGTGTATTCAGCGCGGCCCTGATCGGCGAGCCAGGCATGCTCCGGCCCCACGGCCGCATAATCCAGCCCGGCCGAAATCGAATGCGTCGTCGCAATCTGCCCGTCGGCGGTTTGCAGCACGAATGTATATGTTCCCTGCAGCACGCCGGGCCGCGCGCCGGAAAATCCCTCGGCAACCGCCAACCGCGCCGCGTGCTCACCCAAGCTCTTGCCGCGCCCGCCCGCCTCCACGCCCACCATCTTCACGCCCGGATCGCCCAGGAAGGCATGAAAGAGCCCAATCGAATTCGACCCGCCGCCCACGCACGCATACAAATAATCCGGCAGCCGCTTTTCCACGCGCACGATTTGTTCACGCGCCTCTTCGCCGATAATTTTCTGAAAATCGCGGACGATCATCGGATAAGGATGCGCGCCCAGCACCGACCCCAGCAGATAGTGTGACGTCCGCACGTTGGTCACCCAGTCGCGCATCGCTTCGTTGATCGCGTCCTTCAGCGTCTTGCTGCCCGCGTCTACGCCGATCACTTCCGCGCCTAACAGCCGCATGCGATTCACGTTCAGCCGCTGCCGCTCCATGTCCTGTGTGCCCATGTAGACCGTGCACGAAAGTCCCAGCCGCGCCGCCACCGTCGCCGTCGCCACGCCATGCTGCCCGGCGCCCGTTTCCGCGATCACGCGCTTTTTCCCCATGCGCACGGCCAGCAGACCCTGGCCCAGACAATTGTTTATTTTGTGCGCGCCGGTGTGCAGCAGGTCTTCGCGCTTCAAATAAATCCGCGCCGTCCCGAGATGCTCCGTCAGCCGCGACGCAAACTGCAGCGGCGTCGGCCGGCCCGCGAAATTGTGCAGCAGCATGTCCAGCTCGAGTTTGAATCGATCGTCGGCGCACGCCTCCGCATACACCCGCTCAAGCTCCTCAAGCGGCGCCATCAGCGTCTCGGGAACATACCTCCCGCCGTAGGGGCCGTACCGACCACGCTCTCTCACCACATCGGCCGTGTAACTCATCGCACTCTTCCTCGCGTACCTTTCACCGCTCGCACCAGGCTGCGCATCCGCAGCGCATCTTTTTTCCCTGGCCGCGATTCCACTCCGCTGCAGACATCCACCGCATAAGGCCGCGCCGTTCGAATCGCCTCGCCCACGTTTTCCGGCGTCAGACCGCCGGCCAGAAAAATTCGCCCATGCCGCTTGGCCCGCCGCGCCACGTTCCAATCGAACGTTTTCCCGGTCCCGCCGCGCGCTTGCCGGCTGAACCCATCCAGCAAAATCGCGCCCGCGCGCTTGTACGCCGCCAGCTGCGCCACGCGAAACGGCTTCTTCACTCGCAGCGCCTTGATCACGCCCAGCCGCTCGCCGTTTCGCGCCAGCCGTGCGACCATCGCCGGCGACTCATCGCCGTGCAATTGCAGCTGACGAAGCCCCACGCTTCGCGCAATTTCCAGCATCGTCTCTTCCGACTCATTCTCAAACACGCCCACCGCCGAAATGTTCCCCGGCAGCTTCTTCACCATGCGCCGCGCCTTGGCCGGCGTCACATACCGCGGGCTCGTCCGCACAAAATTGAACCCCAGCAAATCCGCGCCGCTCTCAATCGCCCGCCGCGCATCCGCCCAATTCGTAATCCCGCAAATTTTCACCTTCACCATCGCGTTTTCTTCGACATTACCCGCCGATCAACGCTCGCAACGGCTCTCCGGGCTCCGCATACCTCATTAAATGCTCGCCCACCAAGAACGCATCAAACCCGGCCTTCCGCAGGCGCACCAAATCCTCATGCGTCCGCAATCCTGACTCGCTAACCGCAACGCATTCCTCAGGAATTTCCGAGATCAATTCCAGCGAAGTCTCAATCCGCACGTTGAAATCCCGCAAATCGCGATTGTTTACGCCTATGATCCGCGCACTCGACGCAATGGCCCGCATAATTTCCTCGCGTGAATGCACTTCCACCAGCGGCTCCATCCCCAGCGACCGCCCCAATTCCAACAGCTCGCGCAATGTCTCGTCGCCCAAAATTGCCACGATCAGCAAAAAGGCGTCCGCGCCGGCCGCTCGCGCCTCCCACACCTGCCACGGATCCACGATGAAATCCTTGCGCAGGATCGGTACCGCCGCAGCCTTCTTCGCAAGTTTCAAATCTCCGAGCGAGCCCAGAAAGAATTCCTCTTCCGTCAGCACCGAAAGCGCCGCCGCCCCGGCACCGGCGAGTGCCGCCGCCAGGTCAGCCGGCGCATAGTTCTCGCGCAGCAAGCCCTTCGAAGGCGACGCCTTCTTCAGCTCCGCAATCACGTTGAAAGCACTGTCGCGGGCCAAGGCGCCGAAAAAATCCCGCGCCGGTTCGTTTTTTTCCGCCGCGATCTTCAGCGCCACATCGGGCAGCACGCGTTTGCGGTGCGCCACCGAAGCGCGACGAGCCTCGACGATCCGGTCGAGGATAGTTCTCTCCTGTGAGCTCGTTTTCATACGCAAAACGCCCCGATCCCAGCAAGCCGCAGGGAAGCTTATGATTTTACCCTGTTACGCCGCAGATTGATGCGTGCTAGTAGGATGGAAATGCCGACGTCAATTCGCGCCGCGCATGGCTGAAACGGCAAGCAGCGGCTCCGAAAATCGGATGGGGATTCCGAAATTCGACCCGCCAAATCCCTTGAGAATCGCAAACGTAACGCCGATCACTTTTCCGTCTTTATTGAAAAGCGGACCGCCCGATCCGCCCGAAGTAGTCTGCGCGTCGAAAACGATTTTATCCGGCAAAATATCTCCGATGTGACCCTGGGTGATAAGCGGATGAATTAAATTGCGGCGCGCCAGCTCATCCAGTACCTGCGAGACGTCGCTACCGCTGTGGGTCATGATGCTCTGCGCCGTGTCCTCATCCGTGCGCGCCAGGATTGCCGCGAGCCCCGTTGCATAACCCATCAGCACGATCGGCTCGCCGGTCACTGCGGCCGTTTTTCCGGCGTCGATCGTCAACACCTGGCGCTTCAAATCCTTCAAGTTCACGCGCATCGAGGCTAGGTCCGTGTCCTTCGAAATTTCGTTGATCTCGGCGTTGAACGCGCGCGGGTCGTTCGGGAAATACGCATGGATCGACGAAATCTCCGGCGTAAATCCCTGGTTCGTCAGGTCGCTCAGTTCGTCGTTGCCCCACCAGGGCTGCGCCACGTGCCGGTTGGTAATAATGCGCCCTTCCGGTCCCGCCGGAAACCCCGTGCCGAACACGTCCACCTTCACTTCGGGGCCGTTCCCTTCCAGCGTGAGCACCGGTTTGCCGTCGCTATCCTCCAGCGGCTCGCCCTGGCTGTTCAGCCCTGCATAGCGCAGCCGCTGGCCATTCTGCTGATTGCGAAACGCCACCGATACGTGCAACAGGCACACGCTGTCCACATCCATGCGAATCAAATTCTCCGCCGCGTCGCCTTGCTCTTCGATCCGCTTCAGCCGCGCGTTTGTGTCGTCCAATTGCTTTTGCAAGTCCGCGTTCGCGCCTCCGGCGGCCATTTTCGCCTGCAAGTCCGCCGCCTGCTTTTGCAGATCGTTCGCACCCGCTGGAACCGTCGCGCTGCTCGGCTGCGTCCCGCGAATCCGGCGCGCCTCCGCCATCAAGTCCTGCTGCGTTAGGACGCCCCGTTCCAGCCGCGCGATCGTGGAGGTCGTCCGTGCCAGATCCTTCCTGGCGCTGTGGGCAAACAGGAAATATGTCGCGCCCATCACCAGCGCGATCGCAAAAACGCCCGCCAGCCCCAGCTTCAACCTGTGGTCGAGCGACACCGCGTTCGTTGCCATCCGCTCGGTAACCGCCAGCGCATCAAACGCTGTGTGCGCAATCTGCTGGCCCTCTTCCGCCAGCCGCATCTTGTCTCGAAGCTCCCGGTCCACGCGCAGCACGCGCAGCTGCGATCGCACGCGCGCCAAGAGCTCGACTGCATCCCACGGCCGTGAGATTGCATCGTCGGCGCTCAGATCAAGTCCCGCTGCGCGATCGTCCGCGGTCGGCCCGGTCAACAGAATCACGCGGACGTTCTCCGTCACAGCCGCTCCACGCATGGTCGCCAGCGTCTGGCGCGCGCTCGGCGAGTTCACACCGACGGCTGCGGCATCCAGCACCAGCAAATCCGTGCCCGGTTGCCGGGCAGTCTCCAGGCCTTCCTGCGCCGTCGCGAAAACTCCCACCTCGTATCCCGCGCTTTCGATCGCCAAGCGCAACAGCTCGCGGCTCGCCGGATCCTCTTCGACAACAACAATTTTTTCGCGCCCGCCAATCATCGTCGTATTCGTGCCTCGCGTGATGCCATCGCCGGTTTCGCAGTGGCACGATAGACCGTGCCCGGCACAATTTCTTGGCAACCTTCAGCCATCAACCGCGCTTTTTCCGCGCCGTTTTCTGCGTCTCTGCGCTGAATCTCGATTTCCTCCGAAGTCCACAGGCCTCAACCCTTGCGTCAGGGTCGGCGGATGCTACCCTACGACGTGCGCAGCCGCCCAACTAGTTAGAGGCACCGCAAACAACAAAGTTTCGGAAAATAATAGATGAGCGCCACACAAGAATTCCAGAAACAAACGGAGCCCGCGCCGGGGCCGGAAGCCTCAGACGAGCCCTCCCTTTGCGCCCCGGTTTATCCGGACCCGCGCGTGCATTCCGATTCGACAAGGGAACCGAGCAGAAACCTCTGTAACCCACTGAAAACAAACGATCGGCGTCGAGTCTGCCCGACCAGGCCCCGATGACCCCCTCCCGCCAGCTCGACCAGCTCAACTGCGAGATCATCCGCTGTCGCAAATGCCCGCGCCTCGTCAAATATCGCGAAACGGTCGCCGCCGAAAAGCGCCTCGCTTACCGCGACTGGGACTACTGGGGCAAGCCCGTCCCCGGCTTCGGCGACCCGCACGCGAAGCTGCTGATTCTCGGCCTCGCCCCCGCCGCCCACGGCGCCAACCGCACCGGCCGAATGTTCACCGGCGACCGCTCCGGCGATTTTCTCTACGAAGCGCTCCATCGCGCCGGCTTCGCCAATCAACCGCGTTCTGCGAACCGCGAAGACGGTCTCACGCTCATCCACACCTACATGGCCGCTTCACTGCGATGCGCGCCGCCCGCGAATAAGCCTCTGCCATCGGAGCTCGCGAACTGCCGCCCGTATTTCGAACGCGATCTCGAAATCCTGAAGCCGCGCGCCCTACTCGCCCTTGGCGGCATCGCCCTGCGCAGCTACCTGGGCCTGCTCCGCCAGCGCGGTATCATCAAGTCCGCCGCCGGGTATCGCTTCGCCCACGGCGTCAGCTACACGCTCCCCGGCGATCTGCCGCGCCTGTTCGCCTCCTACCATCCCAGCCAGCAAAACACGTTCACCGGCAGGCTGACACAAGATATGCTGGCACGCGTTCTGACCGACATCCGCGAGTACCTCGGAATGAAACCCTCCACGCGAGCCACAAAATGACCAACCCATCCGCCGCCGCACCCGACGCCATTATCGAGTTTCGCGACGCGGGCTATCGCTTACCGGGCGGCCAGGAGCTTCTCCGAGGCCTCAACCTCACCGTGCGCCGCAGCGAGACGCTCGTCCTGCTCGGCCGCAGCGGCGCGGGAAAAACCACGGCGATGAAACTGATCAATCGCCTGCTCGAGCCCACCGCCGGGCAGGTCCTGATTGAAGGCCGCTCCACGCTCGATTGGGACCCGATTGCGCTCCGCCGCCACATCGGCTACGTGATCCAGGAAACGGGCCTGTTCCCGCATTACACCGTCGAGCAAAACATATCGCTCGTGCCGCGCCTGGAAAACTGGCCACCCGAGCGCATCCGCGCTCGCGCGCAGGAGCTGCTCGCGCTCGTTGGGCTCGACGCCACGCGATTTCTGCCGCGCTACCCCCACGAACTTTCCGGCGGTCAGCGCCAGCGCGTCGGCGTGGCCCGCGCTTTGGCCGCCGATCCGCCCATCCTCTTGATGGACGAGCCATTCGGCGCCCTCGACCCGCTGACCCGCGTCGAAATTCGCCGCGAATTTCTCGCGCTCCAGCAGCGCCTGCAAAAAACCATCGTCATCGTCACGCACGACACCAGCGAAGCGCTCCTGCTCGGCACACGCATCGGCCTGATGGAATCCGGCGAGCTCAAGGGACTCTACGCGCCGAAGGAGTTTCTGCGGTCCAACGAACCGGTCGCCATCGCCTACGCACAGCAAATCCGCGACCTTGAACAATTTGAGAGGGGCCAATGAACACGCTCTCGTTCTTCTCGCAGCATTCCGGCGAAATCCTGCAAGGCACGCTCGAACACATCTGGCTCGTCGCCGCCACCATGGCTCTGGCCATCGCCATCGGCGTGCCGCTGGGAATCCTCGTCGCGCGCCGCTCCTGGCTTTCGAAACCCATTCTCGGCGCCGCAAACATCGCCGAAACGATCCCGAGCCTTGCGCTTCTCGGCTTTCTGCTTCCCACACCCTGGCTCGGCGACCGCGCCGATCGCGTTGCCATCACCGCGCTCACGCTCTACGCCCTGCTGCCGATCATCCGCAATACCGCTTCGGGAATCGCTGGCGTCGACCCAGCCGTCCGCGAAGCCGCGCGCGGCATGGGCATGACTCCCCGCCAGATCCTGTTTCAAGTCGAGCTGCCGCTTTCGCTTTCCACCGTCCTCGCTGGAATCCGCATCGCCACCGTGCTCACCATCGGCGTCGCCACGATCGCCGCCGCCGTCGGCGCAGGAGGGCTCGGCGAATTCATCTTCCGCGGCCTCGCCATGGTGAATAATCGCCTGATTCTCGCGGGCGCAATTCCCGCCGCAGCGCTTGCCTTGCTCGCCGATTTCGTTCTCAGCGTCCTGGAGCGCCGCCTGCGGTCGGCACGGTGAAAACCAGATGAAATCCTCGCGCGGCAGCCCGCTACATCGCATGGGCGTCGCCGTGTGCGCCGCGCTGCTGGTCTCGCTGGCCGGGTGCGCCGAACATCGGACCGATACCGTCGTCATCGGCTCGAAGAATTTTCCCGAGCAGGCCCTTCTCGGCGAAATCCTCGCCCAGCAAATCGAAGCTCACACGCATCTCCGCGTCGAGCGCCGCTTCTACCTGGCCGGCAGCTACATCTGTCAGCAGGCTATGCTCGCCGGACGCATCGACGCCTATGTCGAATACACCGGTACGGCCCTCACCGCGATCCTGAAGGACCCGATCGAGAGCGATCCCGCCGGCGTCTTCGCCAAAGTGCAGTCGGAATACAAACAGCGCTTTCATTTCGAGGTGTTGCCGTCACTTGGCTTTAACAATACGTTCGCCATCGTGATTCGCGGCGAAGACGCGCGCAACCTGCACATCAGCAAGCTCAGTGAGGCCGCGCCCTACGCGCGCAAATGGAGCGCCGGATTCGGATACGAATTCATGGAGCGGCCCGACGGCTATCCGGGCCTCGCGCGCGTTTACGGGCTTCAGTTCGCCTCGACGCCGCGCATTCTCGATCTCGGGCTTCTCTATCGCGCGCTGCTCGAAAAACAGGTGGACCTGGTGGCGGGAAATTCCACCGATGGGCTCATCGCCGCGCGCGACTTGGTCATCCTCGCCGACGACAAGCACTATTTCCCGCCCTACGAAGCCGTGCCCATCGTGCGCGAAGACACTTTCGCGCGGCATCCCGAGCTGCGCGCGGCCATCGCCGAACTCGCCGGTAAGATCTCCGACGCGGAAATGCAGAAGATGAACTACGCGGTGGCGGGCGAAGACCGGGACACAGCCGACGTCGCGCGCGAATTTCTGCACGCGCGAGGACTCGAGTAGCTGACCTCCGGAGTGAGCGAACAATGCACTCAGCGCTGGATGATCTTGGGTCTTTCGAGCATTTCGGCGAGTTCGTCTTGCGTGACAGTTCCCTTGCGCAAAGCAGTCGAACCAGCGCCTCGAGCGCCTCCCAGTCGGTGTCAAATCAAGCGGGCTATCCAGCTCCGGAGATGGGATGATTTCAAGGCAGCAACGATTTTTAACCTGGGCGGCGATTGAGCGCCCGGGTGGAAAACGAGCTATTCGGATTCCTGCTGCGCCTTGAAGTGAGCTTCGAGCGCTTCGCAATATTTGTGCTCGGCTTCGAGTTCCGCCTGCAATTTCTTGATGAGCATCTGCTGGCGGCGCACTTCGTTGCGCAATTTCTGCACTTCCGCCGGCGCAGCAGCCGGAGCAGCCGTGACAACGGGAACCACAGGACGCGGGGGCGCCGTAGCGGGCGGGGCGGCGGCCGGTCTTGGCGCGGGCGGCGCGACGGGTGGGAACACGGAGCGTGGAGCGGGTGGTGCAAAGCTCAATGCCGGGTTCAGCGCGGGCACTGGACTCGGAGCGAAGAGCCCGGAGAGCGCTTGCGGCGCCGGTTTGGGCGCCTCGGTCGATTCATCTACGGAGGTTTCGATCGGGTTTGCGCGCTGGGGCTTCGGATTCAGCAAATTCTTCACTCGCGCAATCAGGTCCTGCGGCTGAAACGGTTTCCGGATCAGCTCGTCGGCGCGAACGGCCATGGCTTTTTCCGCAACGGCGCGATTCACCACGCCGGACATCAGGATCACCGGTGTAGCGCTCAACCGCTCGTGTTGCTTGATGAACTGGCAAACCTCGTAGCCGTCTTTGTCCGGCATGATTACGTCGGTGATCACAGCATTGGGAGCGGTGCGGTCGAACTGCGCGATCGCCGTGGCAGCATCGGGACACGTGACCACGTGAATGTTTTCCTTCCGGAAGGCGATCTTGATCACCTCGCGCATCGTGGCGCTATCGTCGATGAAATAGACCGTGGGAACGCCTGCGGCCGTGAGGGTTGAGGATTCGTTCATGACGACTCCTTCTCTGCATGATCGTTTTCGTGCGGCGCGCCGGATTCTTCGGCGCTGAGCTTCTCCTCGTCCCATTCGCGCATGGCGTCGAGAAGAAGATCGGTAGCCGAGCGCAGCACGGTGCGCTGCGCGGCCGTGGCGCCGTAAATGAATTTGTAGACGCCCGCGGTGCAGCTCTGGCAGGTCTTCACGATTTCGGTGACGGCTTCGTCGCCGAACAGCGAATCGCATTCGGCGTGAACGATCTGGCCGCCCTCGAAAAAAATGATCCCGTCGGTATCGTGGGCGTTGATATGCAGCGCGCCGGTTTGCTGCGCCTGGCCGAGCATCTGCATCACGCCGGCGAGATCGAGATGCGACAGGCTGCCACTGAGCGCGGTTTCGGCCGTCGAAAGCATCTGCGTGGGTTGAAAGCCGTCCTGGCGGCTGACCAGAAAGCTGCGGATGTGCGCTGCAATATCCCCGGGTGGCAGGCGACGATCGACGTAATCGTCACAGCCCGCGCGGTACGCTTCCATCAACGCCTGGTCTCCACCGGTACCGGCGGCGATCAGCGGAATCGACTGCGTCTTCGGGTCGGCGCGCAGAATGGGAGCCATTTCGTAGGCACTCATCTCGCGCAGATTCGTGGCGCAGACGATGGCGGCCGGCATATTCCATTCGAGCATGGTGAGCGCGTAAGCGGCTTGGCCGCTTTGCACGACCTCAAACCCGACGTGTTGGAGCGCGTCAGTGAGGCGCTTGACGAAATAGACGTTGCTATCGATCAGCAGAATGCGCGGAAGATTGGCAGGTGCGTTCACAGGCGCGCCTCCTGCGAATTCGCCGCCGAGAATGCGTCGAGATTGAGCACGTCGAGCGATTCGTCGCCGACCGCAAGTGTTCCTGCGACATACGCAGGCCGATCCATCGCCGGCGGCTGCATTTCGCCGCTTGCCAGTTCGCATTCGCCGTTCACGGTAATCGCGGCGAGTTCGGTAGTTTGGCCGATCCGGCGGTGCGCGATCAGATAAAACCTGTGCGAAAGTGGCGACTTGCCGCCGAGCAC
>DATNKM010000087.1:0-2418 GCA_035603395.1 Candidatus Acidiferrales bacterium | reverse complement strand
CGCCCATCACGGGCGGCAACGTCAGCTTCTACAACGAAACGCTCGGCAAGCCGATTTACCCCACGCCGGTTCTCGGCGTGCTCGGACTGATGGAAGACGCCGATTTCGCCGTGGGCTCCGGATTTCAGCATGAGGGCGATCTGATCTTGCTGCTCGACGGTGCGAGCCCCGAAAGCGCGCACAGCGGCGATCATTCGGCCAGCGCGTTCTCGTCTTCGGAGTACGCCAAAACGACGAAGGGAATCGTGGCCGGCACGCCTCCGGCAATCGATCTCGCCGCCGAGCGGCGCCTGATCGACGCGCTGGTGAATCTCGCCGCCGAACGCGCCATTTCGTCCGCGCACGACGTAGGCGACGGCGGCCTCGCCGTTACCATTGCCGAATCGTGCTTCGCAGACGACGGCCTCTCGGCCGAAATTGATCTCGGAACCTCGACCGCAGCTTCTGAAGCTGCGCTTTTCGGCGAGCGAGGCGCGCGCGCAGTTGTCTCGGTCGCTCACGCGTCGCTTGCTCGCGTCCAGCAAATTGCGGCACAATATAATATTCAGGCCAGTCAAATCGGCCGTGTCACGCGCGGCGAATTTCGCATCCAACTAAATGGTGTCGTCGTGATCCAGGGACAATCGGATTCGTTTCGGCGAGCGTGGAGCGAATCGCTGCCCCATGCCATCGAGAGCGCGTCGTGAGCAAACTCGTCAATTGGGGACACTGGATCGTGGCGGCGCAACTCGGGATTGCCTTTGCAGTCGGCGTCTTCCGGGACATTAACCGCGGCGATGGGCTGCTTGCGATCCTACTCGAATTTGCGTTGTTCTTCGCGTGGGTTCGCGGCTTGATTGTAGGGGCAAAGTGGGCGCACGCTCTTCTCGTTGTGATGAACTTAGTGTTCCTAGGTGCATTTGTGTATTTCGCGCCTCGTGTCGCGGAATTGCGCGGCGCGCGCGCCATCGTCGGTTTTGCGACGGCGCTTGCGACGCTCGTGTGGCTGCTGGTGCCATCCGTTCGTCGTCAGTACTGGCATCCGGAGCGGGTGGTATGAGCAAACTGATCCAAATCGCCGACGATCATTTCCACGATCACTGCGGCGTGTTCGGCGTCTTCGGCCATCCCGAAGCGGCCAAGCTTACCTACCTCGGCCTCTACGCGCTCCAGCATCGCGGCCAAGAATCGTCCGGCATCGCATCCTCGGACGGCCAAAACCTGCACCTGCATCGCAGCCTTGGCCTCGTCCAGGAAGTTTTCACGCCGGAGGTCATCGAGCGCCTGCCCGGCAACGCGGCCATCGGCCACACGCGCTATTCCACGGCCGGCGACACCACGCTAATCAACGCGCAACCGATCGCCATCGATTTCAACAAAGGCAAGCTCGCGCTGGGCCACAACGGCAACCTGACCAACGCGCTCGAACTGCGCCGCAAACTCGAACATCGCGCGGCGATCTTTCAGACCACCAGCGACACCGAAGTGATCGTGCACCTGATCGCCCGCAGCAACGCCCGCAATCTGCCCGGTGCGCTCGCCGAAGCGCTCAACCAGGTCGAAGGCGCCTATTCTCTGTTGCTGCTCACCACCGACGAAATGTACGCCATCCGCGACCCGCGCGGTTTCCGCCCGCTGATCCTGGGCCGCATCGACGGCGCCTGGGTGGCGGGCTCGGAGAGCTGCGCGTTCGATCTGATCGACGCGGAATACGTCCGCGAAGTCGAGCCGGGAGAAATGGTCCGTATCTCGCGCAGCGGAGTGGAATCGATCCACTTCGCGCCCGAAAAGCCTCATCAATATTGCATTTTCGAGCATGTTTATTTTTCGCGCCCCGATAGCGTCGTTTTCGGCCGCCCGGTGAATGAAAGCCGCGAGCGCTTGGGCCGCCTGCTCGCGCGCGAATATCCGGTCGCCGCCGACATCGTCACGCCCGTGCCAGACTCGGGGGTCCCCGCCGCCATCGGCTATGCCGCGGAATCGGGGATTCCGTTTCGCCTGGGACTGATCCGCAACCACTATATCGGCCGCACCTTCATCGAGCCCGAGCAAGCCATCCGCGACTTTGGCGTGAAGCTCAAGCTGAATCCCGTGCGCCGCATGCTCGAAGGCCAGCGTGTGATTCTGGTGGACGATTCGATCGTTCGCGGCACCACCAGCCGTAAAATCGTCCGCATGGTCCGCGAGGCAGGCGCCACCGAAGTCCACATGCGCATCAGCTGCCCACCCACGATTTCGCCCTGCTACTACGGCGTTGACACGCCTCGCCGCGAGGAGCTGATCGCCTCGCACAATTCCGTCGAGCAGATTCGCGAATTTCTCGGCGCCGATTCGCTCGCCTACCTCTCGCTTCCGGCCCTACGCGCGGCTGTAGAAGATAACGAAGGAAAATTCTGCACCTCGTGCTATACCGGCAACTATCCGACCGAGCTCGTGCAG
>DATNKM010000085.1:0-15588 GCA_035603395.1 Candidatus Acidiferrales bacterium | reverse complement strand
CGCTCCGTTCGTCCAGATCCCCGGTCGGTTCGTCGGCGAGAAGAATCTCGGGCCCGTTCACGAGCGCCCGTGCGATGGCCACGCGCTGCTGTTCGCCACCTGAAAGCTCTCCCGCACGATGCCCCGCGCGACCGGCCAATCCGACCTCGGCCAACCAGTCTCCCGCCACACGGAGCGCCGTACCCAGCGCCTGGCCTTGAACCAGCATCGGCATCGCCACGTTTTCGGCCGCGGTAAAATCCGGCAGCAGATGGTGCCGCTGCCACACGAAACCTACAGCGCGATTGCGATACTCGGCCAGTTCCACCTCTGCAAGCGAACGGAGTAATTTCGCGCCGAAGTATACTTCACCGTTTGTTGGAGTGTCCAGCGCGGCCAGCACATGCAACAGAGTGCTCTTGCCCGCTCCCGATGCTCCGACGATCGCGATCATCTCTCCGCGCTCAATCGAAAGATCGATTCCATCCAGCGGTACGATTTCCTGATTTCCTGAAGTGAAGACCTTGCGAAGACCGGCGGCGCGCAGAACCTGCCCGGAGTCGTGGCCTGCTCCGATTTGGGAGTCGTCCAGGGCAACACCCGTGGCTGATTGGCTGCTCATGCCCATCATACCCCTCACACGTTAGATGCCGAATTCGGCGCTTGGTATGTCCTTATCTTTGAACCGCCTAGTTCCCCTAGATCGGGGGTTTTAGCCCACCGACTTCCACACTTATCCCGCCATGTTCCGTCCGCGTCTGGTACGAGTGCCAAAAATTGACTACATCTTTGCTTCGCCTCTTCATTTTAGCATGCGAGTCACTCCAGATACGAACCCAAACACCTCTTAAATTTTGAATCGAATTGATTCGTGGCGCAGAATTTTCCCCAGCGTCGGCAATCTCCCGATCGTTTTTTTGCGGGCTGACGGAATTAGGGGCGCGACGCTGCAAATGCGTTCTCGACGAGGCCGCCCGCCATCCGTTGTCCAGAGTTCAGATCTTCAGAAAGAATGCGGGTCGCGCCGCTTTTCAACGCCGAAGCAACGATAAGAGCATCCCAGAAATTGATTCCAGATTCGTCTTCTATGCGAAATGAGGTTACGATTTCGCAGGCGTGGTCTCGGGGCTCTGTCGCCCTTCTCACCTGAATCCACATCGTGCTCACAGAGCAGCCCATATGTGTCAACGAACGTTTTATCGCTCATGCAATTCGTCGCGACTGATCTTGAAGTTGCCACTCAACCGGAACCCCTGATCCAGCATGGCTGTGGCGTGGCGTCTTGCGCGCTCGTAGGCCTCATCTTCATCCACCAGACTCGCGATTTGCTGCGCCCATACACCGCTGATCGAAGACGAACGCCGAGCAGCGATGATCTTGGCCTCGTGAGTGGTTTCCCGATCCAGGTTGACCGTCACGTCCTGCCTAGAAGCTTTCTTGGCGCCCATGGAGTAATCCTCACGTATTTACCGTGTAGAACGTATCTCACGTGTGGCCAAGGATGCGGTGCCTATTCAAAGCGCAGAATTTCTACCGGCAGGATGCGGGCTGCGGAACGTGCTGGCACGATTGTCGCGGCGATGCTTATCGCGAGCGCCATGGCGGCGATCCAGATGGCGTCAAGGCCGTTGCCGTGGAAGGGAACGTAGGGAATCGCGTAGATCTCGGGATTCAGCGGGATCAACCGCCAGCGGTTTGCGACCCACGAAAAACCGTAGCCCGCGGCTAAGCCTACTGCGGTTCCGGTGATGCTGACAACCAGCCCCTGCAGCACGAACAGCCGCCGGATCTGCGCGCGGCGCGAGCCGAGCGCCATCAGCACCGCGATGTCACGAGCCCGTTCGGTGACCGTCATCGTGAGCACCACCAGAATATTCAGTCCCGCGACGAATGTGATCAGCCCAATGAACAGCGCCGTCACCAATTTTTCCAGGCTAAGCGCTCGGAACAGCGCGCGGTTCTCATCCATCCACGTCGTGGCCATGTAGCCCGGCCCTGCGCGCCGCAACAGCTCGCCTTCGACCTCACTCGCATCGTCAAGCTTGTCCACGCGAACCTCGAGCAGGCTGACGACGTCGCCCACGCCCGCTAGGCGCTGTCCCGAGTCAATCGTGACGAACGCCCAGTTCGCGTCGTAATCGTAGAATCCCGAGTTGTAAATTCCCGTCACGTGAAACTGCCGCGAGCGCGGCAGCATCCCGAACGGCGTCAGATTTCCCTGCGGGCTCGTCAGCGTGACATAATCGCCGACCGAAATTTTCTTTTCCTCGGCCAGGATATGGCCAATAAGCAGCGCCGGTATTCCATCCGCGTCAGGGGCAAAGCTCGCCGATCCGGCTACGATATTTTTCAGTGCGCCGCTGGCCTTGCGTTCCAGTTCAGGATCCACACCTTTGAGCACGACGCCCGCCGCGCGTCCCCCGCACGACAACAAAACTGTGTTGTAAATCGCGGGATCGATTGAGCGCACGCCGGGCACGCTGCTCAACTGCGCGATCAGCTCTCGATAGTCGTGAATTCCGTCAGGCCCAAGCGGTTTCAAATTGACGTGCGCGGTGACGCTCAGCAGCCGGTCGCGAATCGCTTGCCGGAAGCCCGTGTTCATCGACAGCGCGATCACCAGCGTGCCCACGCCCGCCGCGACGCCGATCACCGCCAGCAACGTCACCAGCCGCAATACCGCCGGCCGGTTCGGTGCACGCAGATAGCGCAGCGCCACCAGCCATTCGAACGTCATTTTGTTCCTTCAGCAACTTCGCCCGCAGGATTTCCTTCGGCGCTTTCCACTTCCCCACCACCCCGCAGAAGCGGAAACAAAATCACCTCTCGGATCGCGTGCGAATCCGTCAACAGCATTACCAGACGGTCGATGCCGACGCCCTCTCCCGCCGTCGGAGGCAGACCGTGGCTGAGCGCGCGGATATAATCAATGTCCACTTCCTTGGGCATCTCCTGGCCGCCTTTTTCCACCTGCGCGCGGAAACGCCGCTCCTGATCGTCGGGGTCGTTGAGCTCCGAGAAGCCGTTTGCGATCTCCATTCCCGCGATGAAAAGCTCGAATCGTTCGGCGAGCGCCGGATCGTCCGCCTTGCGTTTTGAAAGCGGCGAAATCTCCGTCGGAAAATCGTAGATGAACGTCGGCTGGGTCAGATGCCCTTCGGCGATTGTTTCGAAAAGCCCTCCGGTCAGCTCGCCATCGGAAAGTTGGGCGATCGCGGCGATTGGTTCGGCGCTGGATGCATGCGCGTACGCGTTGTAGCGCGTCGCCACCGCGCGCGGGCCGCCCTTGTGCGCCAAATCAGAAGCCGACGGCGGGGCGCCCGCTGCGGCCGGCCAGAATTTGCAGATCGCCTCGCGCATCGAAAACCGCTCGAAGCGATCGAAATCGATCTCCCTCTCACCGTATTTGACCTTCGCCGTGCCGCAAACTCTCTCCGCGATGCTGCGCAGCAGCTCCTCGGTCAAATCCATCAACTCGTTCCCGTTGCTGTACGCCTGGTAGAACTCGAGCATGGTGAATTCCGGCTGATGAATCGCGTCGATACCTTCGTTGCGAAAATTGCGGTTGATCTCATAGACGCGATCCAAACCGCCGACGACCAGCCGCTTCAAGTAAAGCTCCGGCGCGATGCGCAAATACAGGTCCATGTCGAACGTATTGTGGTGCGTGACGAACGGCCGCGCCGTGGCACCCCCCAAAATCGGATGCATCATCGGCGTTTCCACTTCGGTGTAACCGCGCTCGTCGAAATAGCGGCGGAACTCGCGGATGATTTGCGCGCGCTTCAAGAAAATCTCGCGCGTCCGGTCGTTGACGATCAAATCGAGATAGCGGCGGCGGTAGCGCGTCTCGATATCCGCCAGGCCGTGCCATTTTTCCGGCAGCGGCAGCAGCGCTTTGCTCAACAGCTCGAGTTTTTCCACGCGGATCGTCAGCTCGGCGGTTTTCGTGCGGAAAAGCTCGCCCGAGACGCCGATGATGTCGCCCAGATCCAGCAACCGGAATAGCTTGTAAGCTTCCTCGCCGACCGTATCGAGCCGGACGTAAATCTGAAGCCTGCCGCCGTCGCCCGCAATATGCGCGAACGCGGCTTTGCCCTGTGAACGCAGCGCCACGATCCGCCCCGCCACGCGCATACGCGCCGGTTCGGCGGCGAGTTCTTCCGCTGTGCGACTGGCGAATTGTTCGGCCACCTGCCTCGCCGTGTGCGTGAAGTCGAACCGGTGGGGATAGGGCGCGTGGCCCAAAGCCTCAATTTCGCCCAGTTTTTTGCGGCGTTGCTGATACTGGTCCAGCGGTTCAAATTCCAACGGAACAGTCCTTTCGCGCGAGGCACGGCTGCGGAGTCCGCGAAAGTATATACCAGGACTCCGCGGAAAATCCCTGCCGGGGAAATGGGTGTATACTGCACAGGCTATTTTCGGCAGGTCGGATTTGGGGGTACGTGTGTTTCCTAGGCGCACTACGAGTCTTCCCGAACGAAGTAAAGTCTTGGACGATTGGGTGGCCACGCTGCCACGCGAGAAGGACGATCTCTATCAGGTCGTCGTTCGACGGTGGGAGTGTTCCTACGCCATGATGAGCGTGGCGCTGGATGAGGCGTTTTCACTGCGCGCGGCAGGGGAACTGGTCTGCGCGCGGCAGCAGGTGTCCATCGCCGCCGGTATGCTGTCGCGGCTCTCGCCGTCGCTGATTTCGCTGTGCGAGACGCTCTCCAAACGCGGGTTGCGCGTCGCAAGATTCCCTGTCGTCGAGCCGATGAATTCCGATTTTTTTCGCGGCGACACGGGCCAGAGCGCCGCGTCGTGGAACGGAATCCTGCATCACGTGCTGTTCAGCGCGCGCGCGCGTTTCTTTCACAAGCTGCGAATCCTTTCGCGCACGGTCACGGTGCTGGCCGAAGAGTTCGACGAAGCGGCCGGCGACATCTCAAAGAACCTGGCCACGCAACCGGCCGATAGCTGGCTCCGGCTCGACAATCTCCACTACGATTTCAACACCTGTCTGCGCGAAGCGGAGGTAGTGCTGAAGTCGTTCCTGCGCATCCTGCCGGAAACACACCTGCGGTCGCTCGCAAACGAACTCGATGCGCCGGCCCCGTCGCGCCCCGTGCGCGTGAAGGCTCGGCTTTCGGACGCGTCCGCATCGGCGTGATGCAGCTCGACGGGGCGCCGAGTGCGACGCTGAGAGCTTTTTAACGCGGCCTCCGAAGCTTCGCTGAACCATTAAAGAATCGCTCGGCCCGCCTCCTTCGCCACAGCGAACCCTCCAACAACGAAATTGCGTGTCACTTCGCGAGGGTCGCTTTCCTTTATTTTTAGAAGGTTAGACAGGAAATGACCGTGCATGGTGCCCCGCTTCGCGAGGCGCCCAGAGGCCGGTCGCGAGTGCTGCGTGGCTCCCGGTGAGAGACGAACAGAGTGAGCGTCGATTGCTGATTTATGACCCCAAATTCTTGTCACACCCGGTCTCCTTTCGTTCGTTATTGCCGCGCACACTCGTGAACCTGGGACGAGGGGAACTGCATTCCGCTGGACGAAAGTTCAAAAAGAATACAGGCGCAGCGAAGCTGGCCTTTTGCGCGCACGCGCCAAGCTCAGCGCGCGACAACCGGTGTCAAGCGGAAAATTCCCGTGCACTATGGCGGGCCGGCCGTCGACGTTTTGATTCGAATTTCTTGCACGGAAGGAAGTACAAATTGGTAGCGAAAGGCACCCGTCCAACCGGCGACTCGCTGGCTCGCCGCTATCTCCGGGATGAAAAGGGGAGAGCGCATCATTTAAACTTCGACTGCCGCCGGCGGCGGTATTGGTTTTCAAATCCTACGAGAATAGGCAAGTCCTGCCATAATGGCGGTGCATCGAATGAAAGCTTGCCGGCACCGCGTTCGTCCGCCGGCCCGGACAACGCCGCGTTGCGCGGCAGGAACGTGAAGTACAACTTCTAGTGCGGCCGACGCATCGCAGTGAAGGATGCGTCCCGACGGGTAGCGTGGCCCGAACGAGACGAATCGAAACTGGGGAAGTTCCGGAGTCGGAATCAATCCGGCGCGCCCAGCAAGGTGATGCGGCGGCGTTTGAGCGGCTATACCAGTTGCACAGCCGTCGCGTGTATTCGCTGTGCCTTCGAATGGTGGGGAATACGGCCGAAGCAGAAGACCTGACGCAGGAAGCGTTCCTGCAGCTCTTCCGCAAGATCGCCACGTTTCGGGGCGAATCGGCATTTTCCACCTGGCTGCACCGCCTTGCCGTGAACGTCGTTTTGATGAAGCTCCGCAAGAAGTCGGGCAAGGAGACCTCGCTCGAACAGGTCACCGAGCCCGATGAGGAGTCCGGCACACCCCGGCGAGATTTTGGAGCGCCCGATCTGGCGCTGAGCGGATCGATCGACCGCGTGAACCTGCAGCGAGCGGTCGAGCAATTGCCGCCCGGATACAAGTCGGTGTTCGTGCTGCACGACGTGCAGGGGTACGAGCACAACGAGATTGCGGAAATGATGGGTTGTTCGATCGGGAACTCCAAATCGCAGCTGCACAAGGCGCGGATGCGGCTGCGGGATCTGTTGCAGGAGGAGTTGCGGGCAAAGGCGCGCGAGGATCGCCGGGCCGCGGGTGGCGGGTCGGGATCCGAGGATTGAACTCAATGGGTGCGATGGGTTGTAACGAGTTCCACAATCAACTCGAAGGGTGGATGGAAGACGAGCGCAGCCAGGCAGCTCGCGCGCACGTGGTGTCGTGCGTTCGCTGCCGGGCGCTGGTCGCGGATTTGGACGCGATCCAGCAGCGAGCGCAGGCGTGGGGAACGGACGAGGTTGCGCCTCCCGAGCGCGTGTGGGTCTCGCTGCGCGCGCAGCTTGAAGCGGAAGGAATTATTCGCGGCGATGCGGCCGGCGAAGTCGCGCTGGAAGCGGCGAAGCCCAAACGCGGCTGGTTCGCCGGAATTTTTGACGTCGTGCCGCGGCCGGTGCTGGCGGGCGCGTACCTGGCGGCGCTGATCGGCGCATCGATCGCGCTGACCGGACAGTCCACGAGACAACTGGACGAAGCGCGCTGGATGAACGGAACGCAGGATACGACGGGAGCGCTGAGCGCCGATCTGCAAAACGCGGAGCGGGACACGGTTTCGGCGATGAATCAGTCCGATCCGGTGGTGACGGCCTCGTTGCACGATAATTTGGCGATTGTTGACAACTACATCGCTTTGTGTGAAAAAAGCGTGCGAGAAGATCCCGAAAACGAAATCGCGCGCGACTATCTCTACGAGGCGTACGAGCAGAAGGCGGACCTGCTCGCGCAGATGACTGAACGGGGAGTCAGCGGCCGATGAGCACCCTAGCCTCTGTTCGGAATCCGTATCACTGGAAGGCCGCGGGCCTGCTGGTTCCAGGGCTATTGCTCTGCAGCGTCGCTTCGGGCGACCGCATCGAGCGACATTTCAAGGTAGACGCCCACCCCGTAGTCACCATCCACAATCCGAACGGCCTGGTAACCGTGCGCGCCTGGACTAAATCCGACGTGATGGTGGTAGCCAAGCGCGCGACCGCGCAGGTGGAAGTGGATGCCGAGCAAAACGGCAATCGCGTGGACGTGCTCACGCGGCAGGTGGCAGATACCGCTTCTCCGGACGATCTGCGCACCGATCTGGAAATCAGCGTTCCCCAGGATGCCGAGCTGCAAATTCACAACGACGCGGGCGGGGTGAACGTCTCCAACGTACTGGGAGACATGAACGTGGAAACGATCGCGGCAGGCGTTGATTTGGAAGACACGGCGGGCTACCTGACGGTGAAAACTGTCGGCGGCGCGTTCCAGTGCCTGCGATGCTCGGGGCGCCTGGAAGTCACCTCCATCAGCGGAAATTTCAAGCTGATCGACCTGAAGAGCGTCTACGTGCGCGCACAAACTTCCGAAGGCAACATCCTCTTTAACGGCTCGTTCATGCCCAACGCGACTTACGTTTTGAAGAACTACAGCGGGCAGATCGAAGTTCGGTTTTCGCCAGGCGATTCGTTCGATTTGAGCGCCACATCGCTGAAGGGCAAGGTAAACAATCAGGCGAACCTGACGCCCTCCACGCACCACCACCTCGCCGCACGATTCGGCAACGCTCTGTTTGGAACTTTCAACTCCGGCCGGGCCCACGTCGAATTGAACTCCTTCGATGGTACAATCAACATCCTCAAGAAGGATTGATTGCGCGCGAGGGTAGCGCAAGACTCTTTGAACCCGGCGTTCAACAGAAAATGACCAGCGAAAATCGCATGCGAAGGCTCGTGTGCCTGACTGGATTCATGGGCAGCGGCAAGTCGACGACCGCGCGCGTGCTGGCCAGCCAGCTTGGATGGCTGAACACGGATCTCGACCGGTCGATCACCGAAGCCACGCATCTTTCGATCCCTGAGATTTTCGCCCGTATGGGGGAGCCGGAGTTCCGGCGCGTGGAGCACGAGCAGCTGGCGCGGATTGTGGCCGAAACCGTTGCGACGCAGAAACCGCGAATCGTATCGCTGGGCGGCGGAACGATCATGCAGCCGCAGAACCTGGCGCTGTTGCGCGAGGCGGGCGCGGCGCTGATCTTTCTACACTGTCCGATCGAGGACTTGCTGCATCGCTGCGCGCACATCACGGACCGACCGCTGTTCCGGGACGAGGCGAGTTTCCGCCAGCTCTACGAAGAGCGCCTGCCAACCTACGAAATGGCGGATTATCGAGTCGAAAGCCGCGGCGACGTCTTGCGCGTGGTGGAGCAGATTCTGACGCTGGGGATTTTCCCGGGAGTGACGGCTTGAAGCGGGCGACGGATGGGCTGATGGCCACGCTGGCGCTTGCTCTAGCCGCTGCAGCAATTCTGATCACAAACGGCCCGTTTGCCGGCCGCGCCGAGGCCTCCGGCGGATCCAAAGCGGCTTCGCTTTTCGCTCCCGACAAAGGCACCTTCAAGATTCTGGTGAGCGGACAGCAGATCGGTAAAGAGGAATTCGAAATCAGCCCCAGCGGCGGCAACTGGGTGGCGAAAGGCAGCTCGGAGCTCAACACTTCCGACGGTATGACGAAGGTCTCGGGTTCGCTCGAACTGCGCGAGGACGGAACGCCGGTGAGCTACGAATGGTCGACGCAAGGCGCAAAAAAAGCAGGCGCGACGATCAGTTTCAACGGCGCGACCGCGACAATCGATCTGCGGATCGAAGGACGGCGGCCGTTCACGCAGGAGTTCACATTTCAATCCCCCCAAATCGCTGTACTCGACAACAATCTTTACTATCAGTACGCCGTGCTAGCGCGCCTCTACGATCGCGACAAAAAAGGCGCGCAGACTTTTTCGGTGCTGGTGCCGCAGGAGCTCACGCCGGGAACGTTGACCGTCGAATCGCTGGGCGATCAGAACGCGGGCAACGGAAAAAAAATGGAAGAGCTCGTGGTGAAGACGGAAGACCTCGAAGTGGACCTGTTCCTCGACGGTGGCAAGCTCGTCCGCATCGTCGCGCCCAGCACCAACGCTGAAATCGACCGCCTGTAATTCCCTGCTGAATTGGCTCTTGCAACGGGCGAAGTATCCGTAGGATGCCCGACTGACGCAAAAACTACGTCGATGATACTGTCCCATCCAAGAAGCGCACCCCGTTGCCGCGTACCGATACGGCGGGAACAACCGGGGGTTCGAATGGATCTGGAATACGACATTTTTGAAGAGTTTCCGGATGGCTCGGCCATCTGGCGCGCCTTCGCGAGGGGTTTGGACGAAGCCCGGAACAAACTGGATGAGTTGAGCCAGCAATCCGCGAACGAGTTCTTTATTTTTCACGCGCCGACGAAACAGACGATTGCCCGCTCAAACGGTCGCTAATAAGCGCCGCCGCAGCTAGCCCAAATCTCCATCGTATTGCCTCACGACCTCGTAACACTCGCAGGCGAACTGCTCGAGTTTCTTGCGGTTGACGATTTTCACCGAGCCGCGCTTGTATTCCAGGATCTGCCGCGTCTGCAGCAGTCCGGCCGCCACGCTCACGCTCGGCCGGTCCGTGCCCAGCATCGTAGCCAGAAAATCGTGCGTGATTGGTACCACGCCCGCATCAATCCGATCCTGCGCGATCAGCAACCAGCGCGCCAGCCGCTCCTCCACTTTGTGCAGCCGGTTGCAGGCGGCGGTCTGCGCCACCTGCATTGCCAGCGACGCGGCGTAGCGGCTCAGCACGCTCTGCAGTTGCGGCGCGGACGGCAAGATCGAACGCAGCGTGTCGACCCGCACGCGAAATCCGTTGCCGGCGATTTGCACGACCTCCCGGAGCGCGCTGCGATCGAGGCCCAGCACGCCCGGCAATCCCGCCGCCCCTTCTCTTCCCAACAGCCCTGCCTCGACGCTTTTTCCGTCCTTCAATTCGACGACCAGCGAAATTAGCCCCTCGTTCGGGAAATGGGCGTAGCGCAGCGCCCGGTGTGGTTGGTGAAGGCTCATGTGGTGAGGCATGTCGATGTATTCCAGGTGCGGGCGAAGAACCAGAAATTCGTCGTCCGGTAACTTAAGCAGCACGCGGTTCAGGACCGCCTTCCCGCCTGGCGCGGTGCGCTCACCGGGGAGCGCTCCGCTAACGGTTTGTCTCGACATGCAAGGACCTCGGCCTTTGTACGGCAATTTATAGATGACAAACGACCTGCGCCTCTGTCGCACGCGCTACATTAGATGAATTAAATTAACCGGGCAGCAGTACTTGTGACTTCTCCGCCGGCTGAAGCCTGCCGGCTTCTCAAACCACGCATGAGCTTACTGCCTCTACGTTCCGGTTTGAAGGGCTTATCCGAGCCCTTTGGAAAATGACTTGAGCCGATACAGAATCTCTGGGCGCAACTAATCCGCATTGCCTGCAAACGTGTTCCCGATCGGAGAGAAGTTTGCGAACGGTTGCGCCACAAAGACAGGTTTGGCTCGTGCCAGACGGGCGGAGCTTTATCAGATGGCGCCCGGCGCTTTCAGCCTTGTACGCGATCTTATTGAAAAAGGACGCCCAACCGACATCATGTACGGATTTGGCGAGCATACCACTCGACAAACCTTTCACATTAAGATCTTCGATTGCGATAGTTCCGAAGTTCTGAATCAACTTGAATGATAGCTTGTGCTGAAACTCGTTCCGAAGGCGCCAGATTTTCGCACGTATCTTTTGAAGTGACGCGACCGCTTTACGGCGACGATTCGATCTCTTCTTGCGCCGCGCTACTCGCGGTTGCGCCCGACGAAGTTTTGTTTCTGCTTCCCGACACCATCTCGGATTCAGGATCGTTTCTTCGTTGGAAAGCACCGCAAATGATTCAAGCCCAACGTCGATTCCAATTTCGTCGTCCCGAGGTGGAAGAGGCTTCGGCTGACATTCGACGGAGAAACATACGCACCATTGACTGCACTCCCGTTTTACCGTGACCGCCTTGATCGCTCCATCTACAGGACGATGCAGTTTGATCTTGATGTCGCCAACGCCCTGCACTCTAAGGTGTTTTTCAATAAGTTTGTTTCCATCACTGTGACTTGGAAATGTGATGGAGTCATATCTCCGAAAAGATTTGAACCCCGGGAATCCGGGTTTCTGTCGTGGTTTAATCCTGAGACAGAAGGCTTTGAACGCCTCGTCGATCCGTTTGAGAACGTCCTGAGCGCAAGGATAGTTCGGAAGCGCGAGATCACCGCGGTCTCGCATTTCTTTCGACTGACTCGCTTGCGTGTAGTAATTGAGTGATTCCCGATGCGTTCGATAGGTGTCTCGACGTTCTGGCAGGGCTGCATTGTATAGACGACAGGCTTCGCACAACTGCTCAAGGAGCATCGCTTCCTGTGCCTTCGTCGGATACAACCGATATTTGAACGTCTTTCGCATTACCGTCTTTTTTGACTCTCGATATATTTCTTGACCATTGATTCTGAAACGTGACCAACAGTTCCCCCGTAGTACGAGCGCGACCACAGGGGTGCAACCTCGACTTGAGAGGAAGAAATTCCTCTCTCAGAATTCAAGACGACACATCCTTGAGCCTGTTCACTATTTCTGCTACACACCGCGTCGGGTCTGCCGATACGAACAGGTGAACGTGATCTGGCATCACCTCCATCACTTCGATGAGCACTCCGTACTGTGCGCTTACGGCGAGCAGCACGTTTTTAAGCCTCGCTCCCACTTCACGACGAGAACCTTGCGCCTGTATTTCGGACAACACAGAATGTAAACCTTGAGGCTGAATACCGCCCCCACGTTGTGAGTGTACCGACTGGCTTTGCTCTCCAAGCCAATTAGCATGGTCTGACAGATAACTACTCGTCTGTCAAATCACTTTGCGGGCTTACCTGCTGCCTACAGTCGGCAGTCCGCGCCCGCGTTCTTATCGGTCTTTTACGGCAGGAACCGTAGGCAGCAAGCGGTACGCGGAAATAGCTTCGTGAAGGCGTGAAAAGATGTGGTCGCGGCCGACCGCTGTGGTTATGTGGTGCCGGTCGAGGTCGGCTTGCAGCTCGGGATGCACGCGCGAGAAAACCAGCGCGACGCCGCGACGGGCGAGGCTTTCGCTTAACGCGCGGACCACGCGTGCGGCGGAATAATCGACATTGGTCATGGCCTCGGCGTCGACGATCACCCAGCGCAGCTTGGATTTGTTTTGATCCGCCAGCCGTAGAATTTCGTCCGAGAAGCGATTCGCGTTGGCATAAAAAAGCGGCGCGCCGAAGCGATACACCGCCAGCCCCGGCTCAGTCAGCGCGCCCGGTGCGGCTACCTCCGTGCGCCAGTCGCCTCGCTCGGTTTCTACCAGGACGCCGGTGTGCGGGTGGTAGCTGTGGTGCACGATGCGCAGCAGCGAGAGGACCATCGCCAGAACGATTCCCTGCTCCACCCCCACCGCCACGACCACGACTGCGGTGAGCACCGCGAGCCAGAATTCGCCAGGGCTCTCGCGCCGAATTTCCTGCAATCCTTTCAGATCGATCAAGCGCACCGCGATGACGAAAACCACCGCGGCCAACACGCAACGTGGCAGAAACTCAAACGCGCGCGTCAGAAAAAGCAGCACGCCGGTCACCGCCGCGCCCGTGACAAGCTGCGCGGTCTGGCTTCTGCCCCCGGCGCTTTCCACCATCGCCGTTTGCGTCGGACTGCCGTTGACCACGAACGTCCCGGTCAGCCCCGCGAAAAGATTTGCCGCCGAAAGTCCCTGCAGATCGGCGTTTTCATCCAGTCGCTGCTGGTGGCGCATGGCATAGGCGCGTGCGGTGGCCGCGCTTTGCGCCACGATCACCACCATACAAGAAACCGACACCGGTACGAGCGTCTGCACATCCTTCCACGCGAGCTGCGGGATGCCGAGATGCGGCAGCCCTCCCACGACAGGTCCCACGATGGCGACGCCGCGGCCGGCAAGATGGAGATACGCGCTAGCCGCGATGCCGACGACGACGGCCAGAATCGGCCCGGGAAATTTCGGCGCCACGCCATGCAGCAGAAAAATCACGGCCAGCACGGCCATCGAGATGTAAAGGGTGAGGGGATGAATTTCGCCAAGATGCCGAATGACTGCGGCCAACACGAACGGCGTGCGGCGCGAGGCAGGGTCCAGCCCCAGCATTCTGGGAAGCACGGTAATGCCAACCTGAAATCCGATCCCGGTGAGAAAACCCACGAGCACCGTGCGCGAAAGGAAATCCGCGATGAATCCGATGCTCAGCAAACGGGCGAGGAGGAGAAATACGGCGGTCATCAACGCGACGAGGCTGGCAAGCGCAATGTAACGTCCGTCGCCCCGAGCCGCGATCGGCGAAATGCCCCCCGCAAGAATCGCGGCGGTGGCGGAATCGGCGGCGACCACCAGAAAACGCGACGAACCGAACGCGGCGAAACCAACAACGGGGAGCAGCAGCGTGTAGAGGCCGGTAACGAACGGCATCCCGGCAATCTGCGCGTAACCCAGCACCTGCGGGATGTTCAGTGCGGCGAGCTGCAGTCCGGCGAGAGCGTCGCGCGCAATGGCGCCGCGACGCAGCGGCCGTATGCTGCAAAACAGTCCAGATTCGGGGACTGATTCAGGAGCGGCGTTCGCGTCCTGGCTCATGCGGCCGGCCGGTTCGGGAAAATCACGGCTGGCAAGAGCGGCGAAACTCGAAACATGCGCGTCAGGATATCACCATGTTGCCGAGAAAAATGGCGGCGATGTCAGATCGGCGAGCGAGTCCCGCTCAGCTGCGAATTATTCCGGCGCGAAGGCAAGCAGCACATTGCCCGGCATACCGTTTCCGGTGCCGACGTATCCCGATCCCACATACAACGTGCCGTCAACGACCACCGGGCCGGGAGCGCCAAGCGATCCGCCCTTCCCGGCCACGCCATTGACCGTAGCGAATTGATGCGCCGTGTTGTACTCCCACAGCGAGTGACCGTCGGCCGTCGAAAGCGCGTGCAACACGCCATCCCAGCCGCCGGAAAAAATCACGCCCGAAATTGCGGTCACCGCCGCATCTTCTCCACGACGCGGACGCCCGCCCGGGCCTGGATTGGCGGCCGAGGGTTCCAGCGGCGCGAGCCACGCTCTGGTGCCATCGGCCAATCGCAACGCCGCCACGCCGCCGGATTTCAGCGGGTAGTAAACATTGTCCGCATCGGCTGCTCCGCCCCACATGATCTGAATCGCCGCGCCGGCGTTCGGCTCCGCGAGATCTGCCTTCCAGACGAGAGTTCCGCCGCGATCCGGATCGACGGCCACAACCAGCCCGCCTTTGTGCGCCGCCACCAGAACACGCTTTCCTCCGCGCAGCATGCGCAAAATCGGCGAGTTCGCGAAGTCCCAATCCGGGCCCGGATTTTCCGGGCATTGCTCGCCTCTGGGACCGGGGCCATTGCAGCCTTGCGGCGAAGCATCGTTCGCGAGCGCCTGGTAAGTCCACAAAACCTTTCCCGTAGCGAGATCGAACGCCATAATCGCGTCCGACGTTGTGGCTGCAGGCCCCGTAAAAGCGTTGCCGGTGGTCACGTAAACCGCATGGCGCTTGGGATCAATCGTCGGCGCAGACCACAGCGAAGCGCCCGCTGGCGCCCAGAGCTGCGTGCCCAGGGAATTTTTCTTGGTCGGCTTCGGCTCAGCCGCGATCGTGTACGTCTTCCAGATAACCGTGCCGGTGTTCGCATCAAGCCCGGAAAGGCTCCCGCGGTACGTGCAGCACGGATAGTGCGGATCGCCGGAAACAATTTCTTCCGAGCCCGCCACGCCGGCATAAACACGTCCGCGATAGAGCACCGGCGCGCCGGTAATGTGCGCCAACAGGCGCGGCTCGAGGTTCTTGCGCCAGATCAACTCGCCTGTCTGCGCGTCCACGGCATAGATGTTGGCTTTTTTGTCGCCGAAGTATGCGGCGTTTCGGGCACGACCCTTGTCCTTGATCCGGCCGACGACCACCGCGGTCCGCACCTGCGCATCCGCTCGAAAAGACCAGTACACGCAGCCCGTCGCCGCATCGAGCGAGTACACAAAACCGTTATCGTCGCCCAGGAAGATACGGCCATCGACAACCGACGGCTGGCCCGACGTTTCAACGCCGGCCGGAAATGCGAATGCCCACTTTAACCGCAAGCGAGAAACCTGATCC
>DATNKM010000080.1:0-22462 GCA_035603395.1 Candidatus Acidiferrales bacterium | reverse complement strand
TGCAATTTGTTGCAACCGAACGTCTCTATACGTAGTCATATCTATCAGCAGCTATCCCGAGGAGCACTTATGGTGAACCGCAAGTTGTTTCGTCCCGCCCTGAACGAGATGAAGGAGCCCGCGGCGTTTTCGCCGCGTCAGCCGCAACCTGCTCCGCAGTCCGCTCCGCCGCGGAAAAAGCCCGCTCCGCCGGATCAGACGTTCGCCGAGAATTTTTATTACGTGAAGCAGATGCAGTCACGCATCCCGGTGGCTGTGGTGCTCACCGATGGTGAGGTGTTGCGCGGCACGGTCGAATGGTACGACCGCGATTGCATCAAGCTGACGCGCTTTGGCAGTCCCAATCTTCTGATTTACAAGCACTGCATACGCTACCTCTATAAAGAAGGCGACGAAGCTTCTCAGGGCGGAACGAACGGGCAGTAAGAGCAGCCTGTGCGAATTCCTCGGCTCTGGGTGAAAACGGGATCCTTTGCGCTTATCCTGATTTTTCCTTGTGCTCCACTTCGTTCGCAGTCCGCGAAAGCTGCGCTCGCCCCGATTCCCGTCGCTCAGCGTGCGACCTTGAGGGCGCGATTAAGCGCTTACACCGAACCTTTTCGCAAGAAGGATTGGGGCGCGCTCTACAATCTGGTCTCGGAGAACCGAAAGAACGGGCTCGACGGAAGTCTCAGAGTCACCAGGAAAAAGTGCGTTTACGACATGCAGAACACGTACGATCTGCGGCGCGGTGAGTGCGTGTTCGTGGATTGGGACTACGCGGAACCGCCGACGTCGTGCTCCGTGCTGAGGGCAGATCCGAAATGGAAGCCGCAAGTGCCTAGGAAGCTCGAAGGAACGATGCCGCAAGTTTCCCGCGAAATTTTCACGTGTACGCTCTAGACCCATGAAAATAGGAATCACCTGTTACCCAACGTATGGCGGATCGGGCGTGGTCGCCACGGAGCTCGGCATCGAGCTCGCGGCGCGCGGGCATGAGGTTCATTTCATCAGCTATGCAATCCCGATCCGATTGACGCACGCGAGCGAGCGGATTCACTTCCACGAAGTCGAGGTCACCACGTATCCGCTGTTCGATCATCCACCCTATACGTTGGCGCTGGCGACGAAGATGGGTGAAGTCGCGGAATCGGCGTCGCTCGATCTGCTGCACGTACACTACGCGATCCCGCATTCTGTCAGCGCGCTGCTCGCGAGGATGATGGCCGCACCGCGCCGTCTCCCTTTCATCACCACTTTGCACGGCACGGATATCACGCTAGTCGGCAGCGACCGCAGCTATTTGCCGATCACCCGGTTTTCGATCGAACAAAGCGACGGTGTGACGGCGATTTCGAATTATCTGCGCGACCGCACACTGAAGGAATTCGAGATCAAGCGACCGATCGAGGTGATTCCGAACTTCGTGAACTGCGATCTCTACAAGAAATCCGACGATGCGAAAGCCCGCGCTAGAATCGCGCCGAACGGCGAACCCATCGTCATGCATCTTTCGAATTTCCGGCCGGTCAAGCGGCTTACAGACGTGGTCGAAATCTTCGCGCTAATCCGCGAAAAAGGTCCGGCGAAGCTCGTGCTCATCGGCGATGGTCCCGACCGTGGCGCGGCGGAATACATTGTCCGTAAGAAAAAGATTTCGAAGGACGTCACGTTTTGCGGCAAGCAGGATCACGTGCAGGAAAAACTCGGACTGGCAGATCTATTCCTGCTGCCGAGCGATGAGGAATCGTTCGGCCTCGCGGCGCTCGAGGCGATGGCCTGCGAAGTGCCGGTAGTGGCGACGAACGTAGGCGGCATCCCCGAGGTGATCAAGCACGGAATCGACGGCTATCTGTTTGAGCCGCGCGACGTCCACACGGCCGCGAAGTATTCCCTGGATATTCTGACCCGCCCGGATCGCGGCCGCATGATGGGAGAGATGGCGCGCGTCAATGCGCGCCGGAAATACTGCTCGAACGATATTATTCCGCTGTACGAGGCTTACTACGAAAGGATCTTGAGCGCTTCCAGCGCTGCCGCAAGCACGGCGAAATAGCTCGCCCGTCCGTCTTACCTGGCCGCAAAAACAGAAGGCCCGCTTTGGGCGGGCCTTCCGCGAGAAAAAGTTCAATGGCCAATGCGCGGATGGCCCTAAAACCTTTCCCGCGCGCAGTCTATTCGGCGAGGTTCGGCAAGTCAAGTCTTACGGCGCAACAGTCTCGCGGCGCAAATCAGCCGCGCCTCCGAACTCATTCTCGCGGATAGTCGCCTTCTGCTTCATTGAAGGAAAGGAGGCAAGTATTCGTTCCAGGCTTTACGGTGTGCGGATCGTCTTCGTTTGAGGCTTCGCCACGCAGCTCGTCCGCCTGCCGTTAGGAGGAAGCCGGCGCCGGCGGGAACTCCGATCCAAACCACGTGCAGCTCAAGCACTCCCAACAGATCCCCGCACGGTCCGGCATGACCAATGCCCGTGGCTGGCTGCGGCGAGGATGCCGACAGCAGCCACTCCGAGGAAGATCGATCCCTGCCGAATCATGGCTAAGCTAGATCACGGCGGTTGCGCAGGCTCGATCGTAGCGTTTCAGCGGAATATCCGAAGTGCAACACGGTCGGGCAGATTCTTGTCGACCGCCGAGCCGGGACCGGATGAGCCGGTGTAGCCGTAGAAATCGTCGGAGTTGATTGGTTTGCTGCCGAGGCCGAGCTGCAAGACCTGAAGGTCGGCGCTGCGGTCAAACACTTTTCCCGGCGCGAGCCGTTTCACGATCAGTCGCAGCCCTCCGAACGAAACTCCGGCCACGAGCGCGAAAAGGCAAATCGAGAGAGCGCCGATGATCGAGCCTTCGATCATCAGCTCGATGGGCGGCTCGTGCTTGGGCACAGGCTCGTTCCAGCTGCGCTCAGTTTCCATCTGGATCTGGTCGAGCAGCGAGTTCGCTTCCGTCTGGCTCGTTGCACCGGCGACGATTGCCAGCAACCGCGCCGAGCGCTTGGCGAACAGAGGTGCGCCCGACAATTGGCCCGCGCCGTTCACGTTGAAATTTTTCTGCAACTCGGAAAGTTGCGCGGCCGCAAGCTGATCGGTCGGAAAGCCCACGATCAGTAGAGCTTCGTCACGCCCGCCCACGCGATAGTGCGCAACTTCTGCTTCGGCGCTTCGTTGAAATCCGACGCCATTCCCAATTCCAGCAGGGAACACCTCATCCAGCGTCTGCGGCCCCAGTACGTATTTGTCCGACCCTGCCACCCGATGATCCTCGGGTAGATACAGCGGAAGAGTCGGCAGTGCACCGTCTTCCGCGTGCTGCTGGACGACCGCCACAAGCAATTTGAGGTCTTTTTTCAGCGACAGGAGGTTCTTGTCCTTTATGTCGAGGACCAGATTGCCGTCGAGAATCAAGGCGCGCGAGTCCGAAATCGAAGAATGCTCCGTCAGGTCAGACCTGTTCATGTCGGGGCTGCGAAGGAACGAATAAAGCCCATACGCTCCGGAGGGATCCTTCATCTGGTAGAGCGTTACCTGAAGACTCGGCACGGAATGAGTCTCTTTAGCCGCCTCGATCGCGCCCGGCGCATTGCTCGCATACCCGGTCACTTCTTCCGAGGCGAGCCCGTATTCCTTCATGATGGCGTCATTGTTCGCGACATCCGCGGCCGAACTCGAATAGAAATGTCGAGGATCGACGGATGTACCTTCCAACTCCGATTGCCAGGATCCGAACTTGTCGGGCAGAATCTTCTGCGCGGACGCCGGCAAGGCGGTGAGCAGCAGCGCGAAAATGGATGGCCCTAGGACGCGAAGCATCTTGACCCCGTTCTATTAGACACCAGAAATGTTACTTGGGATTCCCGGCAGATTCCACTGAAGTGGGTTCCAGACGGCCGGCCGGGACGTGGTTTTCCGAGACGAGGCGCTGCTTGTTGACGGTAATGCTGTTCAGGCTGTCCAAATACGTGGCTACGCCGCGGTAGAGGCCGTCCGCGATGCGCTGCCGCTGGTCGGGCTTGCGGAGTAGCTTTTCATCGCCCGGATTGCTGACAAACGAGATCTCCGACAGCACCGAAGGCATGTTCGCGCCGATCAGCACGACGAACGGAGCCTTTTTCACGCCGCGGTTCTTCTCTGCGCGGCTGATGAGCTGGAGCCGCTCGGTCAAGTTGTCCTGAATGTCGTTCGCGAACTCCTTCGATTCCTCGATTTTTTCGTTGCGCGCGATTTTTTGGATCAAGTCCTGCAGATCGTGGAGCGATTCCTGCGAGTTGGCGTTCTCGCGTGAGGCCACTTCCATCGATTCAGCGGAAGTCGCGAAATTCAGGTAGTAGGTTTCGATACCGCGCGCCGCCGGATCATGGCTGGAATTCGCATGGATCGAAATGAAGAGGTCGGCCTTCGCTTCGTTGGCGATCGCGGTACGTTCTTCGAGCGGGATGAACGTGTCGTCCTTGCGCGTGTAGATCACTTCGGCTCCGGGAAGCTTCTCTTCGATTTCCGTGCCCAGCCGCAGCGCGACGTCGAGGCACAGATCCTTTTCCATCAGGCCGTGCGGGCCGATGGTGCCCGTGTCGTGGCCGCCGTGTCCGGCGTCGATCACGATGCGGCCGATTTTCAGGCCCAGAGCGCGAGTAAGCGAGCGGTCGCCTTCGCGCGTCGGCCTGGGTTCGGCCGGCGGCTCGAGCGCTGCGGCGCTAAGGGGCTTCTTCTTCGGCACGATGGGCGTAACATCCGCAGAAGCCTCCGCAGCGGTTGTGGCAGTCGGTTTCTCAGGCCCGATCTTCTTGGTAGGTTTCACCGCGCCCGTTTCGCTGACCACAGTGGAGGAAACGGACGAAGCTTTCGTCGCTGGGCCAGTGTCCAGATTCTCCGCGACCGATGGCGCAGCAGAGAACATCGGCACGTCCTTCGCCGTCACTCTACCGTTGGCGCGTACGTCGATCACGAGTCGGTACGGCTTGGCGAGCAGGTAGGCTGAATAGTCTTTCGCGCCATTCACATCCAGGACAAGACGGACGGTCGTAGGTTTATTCTGTGCGACGCGGAGCGATTTCAGCAGGCCAATGGGGACGTCGGGCTGTTTCGAAAGCTTCGAGCCCAACTTCGCTTTTGTAAGATCGAAATAGATGCGGTCGGGCGATGCGATTTTCGAGGCATCGAATTTCACGGTGTCGTCGAGCATCACGATGATGTGCGTAAAGCCCTCGGAGTTCACGGTCCGAATCGCATTGACGCTCGGTGTGCCCTTTTCAGCCTCTCGCGGTTCGACGCGCGGTCCCGCTTCCTGCGGTATGGCCTCGACGGCCGCAACCGGTTCAACTTGATTCTGCGCCCGCTCTCTTGTCTGCGAGGGCAGCGGCAACGGCGATTTCGCGGGTCCCGCCTGCTTCGCGGCGATTTCGCGCAGCGCCTGTCGCGCTCCGGCGGTCTTTTCCGAACGCGGGAATTTCTTCAGGTAGTCTTTGTAGGAAGCTTCCGCGTCAGCAGGCTTGTTGAGATCGTCTTTCTGAATCTGCGCGATGGCCAGCATGGCCTCGCCGCGGTAGCGGCTGTCCGGGTACTGTTTCAGCAGGAAATTGTACGCGTCGATCGCGGACTGAAAATATTTCGCATTGAAGAGCCGGCCCATTTCTGCATAAAGCTCGGCTTCGGCGACCAGCGACGGCGTCACCTCCTCGGCCTGCGTCGAGATCAAATAGACTTTGTGGTAGGCGGAGACGGTCTGGCGGTAATCGGCAAGCGAACGGTCCTTTTCGAGATAGCCCTGGAGGATCGTGCGCATTTTGACGGCGCGGGTGAATTGATCGCGCGCCTCGGACCGGCGGTCGGCGCGAGCGGCCGGGGCGAAAGACAATGCGAGCACGGCAGCCACGGCTGCCGCGCACAACAGGCTTCGCGTGAAGCGCTTCCCCCAGAAACCCATTCGGTTCATTCGTTGGTGAAAACTACCCGGCCATTCGAATCCACTTCGCGGCGCACCGGGGGCCGTGGCGGCTCCCAAAGCGTCGAGTTGCGTCCCGATCCGGGCTGGAAATAAGCATGAGTTACTTTTTGCACGTACTGCTGCGTCTCGCGATACCGCGGCACTCCCCTTGATTGATCCACTGCGCCTTCGCCCGCGTTGTATGCCGCGAGTGTCTTGCGCAAGTCGCCGTTGTATCGGTCGAGGAGCCATCTGAGATACGTTGTGCCACCTTCCACGTTCTGTGCCGGATCCATTGGATTGCCGACGCCAAATCGTTCCGCCGTTTCAGGAATCAACTGCATCAAGCCTTCAGCACCCTTGCGCGATACGGCGTGCGGATTCCAGTCGGATTCTGTGCTGATCACGGCTTTTACGAGCGCGGGATCCACTTTGTGCCGCTGGGCCGCTTCCTGCACGATTCGATCGATTGGGTCCTGAACCGTTGTAGGCTCGATTGGTTTGACGAACGATCCGGTCGCTTCCGTGTCTGCCGTCGAAGGGATGGCATCCGGCGCCACGGGTTTTGCCGCAGCGACGGCAAGCGGAGCGCGTTTCGGAGTCGGCGGCTCGTCGACATCAGGCGTGACGGGCTGGGCCGGGACCGCTGGCGCGAGAGTAGTCATCCTACTCCTAGAATGCTCCTTTTGTGAAGTGGGTGCCGGATTGGAATTGATGAAAGTCATCTTCCCGCTGGAGTCCACGGCGGCCGCAATTTGAGCATGGGATGGAGTGGGCAGCGCGAGCCCGACGAATGCCGCTAGCATGACGACGGCAAACGTCGAGGGGGTCAGCAGCTGCTCACTCGACACCCTGGGGGAAGGCAGAAAGCTGCTCTGTCGAACAAGGAATTTGATCATCAGACGCAGGCCTTTTACGCGTCGGGATACACACATCCCGTCGGTAAACATCTGGCACTGCGGGGATTATAGTAAGCGGTCCACCAGGGGGTAAATAGCCCGCAAGGCACTTTCAATGTTGGATGTGTCTTTTCCGCCAGCCTCGGCCAGATCGGGCTTTCCACCCCCGGAGCCCCCTACTTGCTGGGCGACCTCTTGGACGATCTTGCCGGCGTGCAGCCTCTCGGTCAGATCCTTGGTAACTCCTGCAATTAGAGAAACTTTACCGTCGTCGGCGGAGGCCAGGACCACAACCCCCGATCCCAGTTTCTGGCGCAGGGAATCGACCATTTGGCGAAGCGCGTCGCGGCTGGTACCGGTGGGTAGCTGGGCGGCGAGAACCTTGACGCCTTTGACCTCCTTGACGCTGTCGAGCAGACCGGCGGCTTGGGAGCCCACGGCCTTGCGCTGCAGGCCTTCGAGCTGTTTCTCGAGGGCTTTCATCTGGTCGAGTTGGCGCTCGATGGCCGGGATCAGCTGGTCTTCGTTCGCGTTTAGCAGGCCGGCTGCGGTGCGCAGCGTCGAGAGCGCCTTTTGATATTCGGCCAGGGCGCGGTCGCCCGTGATGGCTTCGATGCGGCGGACTCCTGCGGCCGTGGATTGTTCGGCGACGATTTTGAAGACGCCGATGCCGCCGGTGCGGACCACGTGCGTGCCGCCGCAGAGCTCCTTGCTGTAGAAGCCGCGCGGCGAAGCGTCGTCGGGAATCGTGACCACGCGGACATTGGCTTCCGGATATTTATCGCCGAAAAATGCGAGGGCGCCGGAGGCGAGCGCGTCATCGATGTTCATAATGTCCGTGCGGATTTCGAGGTCTTTGCGGATTTCCTCGTTCACCTGCTGTTCGATTTCGGCGACTTCGCCGAGATCGACGGAAGCGAAGTGCGTGAAATCGAAACGCAGATGATCGGGCGCGACCAACGAGCCGGATTGCTTCACATGCGTGCCGAGAATGTTGCGGAGCGCAGCGTTCATCAGGTGCGTGGCCGTATGGTTGCGCATGTTGCGCCTGCGGCGCTCGGGATCGGCGACGGTCGAGACGCGATCGCCGACGTGGAGATCTTCCTTGGCAACGATGCGGTGCGCGATTAGACCGGTGACGGGGTAATAGGCGCCTTTCACTTCGGCAACTTCGAGCGATTCGGAATTGTCGAAGAAGCCTCCGGTGTCGGCGACCTGTCCGCCGGATTCGGAATAGATCGACGTGCGATCAAGGACAATCTCGGCTTGGTCGCCTTTCTTGATCTCATTGACCGGCCCCTGTTTGGTGACGATGGATTCGATGCGCGCATCGTGCGTCTTCGTGCCGAAGTAAAAATCCGGCTCGGTCTTGAAGGTTTGCGCGAGTTTCGCGTACGCGGGATTCGCGACGTCCTTGTGCGCACCTTTCCACGAGGCTTTCGCACGCGACCGCTGCTCGTGCATCGCGCGATCGAAGCCAGCCCAGTCGACTTTAGCGCCGGAGTCTCGTAAGACGTCTTCGATGAAATCGCGAGGAAGTCCAAACGTGTCGTAGAGACGAAAGGCTTTCTCTCCCGGGTACGTCGCTTGCGGCGGGAGAATCACGGAGCCCTGAACCGGCTCGGCGGTCGATGCTGGGACATCTATTTGAAAGCTTCGAGATTCTTCGGCGTTTTTCTGAAACGCTTCAGAATCGGTTTCCTTCAGCAACGCTTTCAGGTCTTCATCCAATTTGGCGAGGCCGACTTCCACAGTTCGCTTGAACTGCTTTTCTTCTTCATCGAGCACGCGCGTGATGCGAGCGGCGTGATCTTCGAGTTCCGGATACGCTTCCTTCATTTCCGCGCGAACTGCCGCGGACATCTGTGAAAGATATGGACTGGGAGCACCCAGCATGTGGGCGTGACGCAACGCGCGGCGAACGATTTTGCGCAGGACGTAACCGCGGCCTTCGTTCGAGGGGATCACCCCGTCAGAAATGAGGAAGGTAGCAGCGCGGGAATGGTCGGCGATGATCCGGAGCGACGAACGGTCGTTTTTGAACTGGCTCGGTGCTCTTCCGCAGAGCGAGGCAGCTTCGCGAACCAGCGGCTGGAATAAATCCGTGTCGAAATTCGAAATCTTGCTTTGCAAGACTGCAGTGACGCGCTCGAGGCCTGCACCCGTGTCCACGGATGGCTCCGGTAAGGGGCTGAGCGCGCCGGTTGCATCGCGATTGAACTGCATGAAGACGAGGTTCCAGATTTCGACGTAACGGCCGCAGTCACAGCCGAATTTGCAATTCGTGTGGCCCTGATCGGAGGCGGCGGGGCCCATGTCGTAGAAAATTTCGCTGCATGGGCCGCAGGGGCCGGTGTCGCCCATCGCCCAGAAATTTTCTTTCAGGCCGGGAACGGCGATGACGCGATCCTTCGGAGCGCCGACCTTGATCCAGAAATCCGCCGCTTCGTTGTCGGTGCCAAGCGTGCTGCCCGGTGCCACTTCGGCGCCGCCGAAAACGGTGAAGAATAGTTTGTCGAGCGGGATGCCGTACCATGGGGGCGAGGTGACCAGCTCCATCGCAAACTCGATGGCCCTTTCCTTGAAATAATCGCCGAAGGAAAAATTACCGAGCATTTCGAAAAACGTGTGATGGCGGTTGGTGAAACCGACGTTTTCAAGATCATTGTGCTTGCCGCCGGCGCGCACGCATTTCTGGCACGACGCGGCGGTTTTGTAGTCGCGCTGCTCGAGGCCGAGGAAGACGTCCTTGAACTGGTTCATGCCGGCGTTGGTGAACAGCAGCGTGGGATCGTTCGTCGGGACGAGCGAGGAGCTGCGCACGACGCGATGGCCGCGCTCCTCGAAGTATTTCAGAAACATTCTCCGAATTTCGTTGCCGGTCAATGAGGCCTCGGATGTTGGCGAGCGAGCGAATCTCGCGAATTTTGCTTTTCACGTTGTGGGGCGATTAGAACAACCCTCGTGCCTGTGTTTTCAATAGGATACGCGAATTCTGCTCCTGAAGTTCGGCGATTCGAGGGCCACCGGACTTCTCGTTGGGGTCGGGATGACAGGACCTGGTGAGTTCCGGTTTTCCGGCTGCCGTTCGGTTCGCCCAATTGCGTGCAATTGTTCACGTTAGCCATATTAGGGAGACAACGGACGTGGCGCAAGGGAGTGCGCCTATGGACTTTTCCTGGCTTCGACCCGACGGCGGAGACAACCGTATCTGCCACGGAGGGCATTCCATAAAACCTGCGGTCGAATTACCGGCTTCGGATGGCAGAATAGAATTGTGAACGGGCGTACTGCTTCCAAACCTGAACGGCCGGCTGATGCCGAGGGATTCTCTTACGCCTGGCGGGCGCTGCGTCATCGGAATTTCCGGCTGTATTACGGCGGGCAGGGAATTTCGCTGATCGGGACTTGGATGACGCGGCTGGCGACAAGCTGGCTGGTGTATCGGCTGACCGGATCGGCACTGCTGCTCGGCGTGGTGGGATTCGCGGGACAGATTCCTACTTTTCTGTTCGCGCCGTTCGCGGGCGTGTGGGTCGACCGGCTGAACCGGCGACACGTGCTGATCGTGACGCAGGTGCTAGCGATGCTGCAATCGTTTGCACTGGCCGCACTGACGCTTTCGAAGCACATCAACATCCCAGAAATTATCGCGTTGAGCGCTTTGCAGGGCGCGATCAACGCGTTCGACATGCCGGGGCGGCAGGCCTTTGTGGTGCAGATGATCGAACGCAAGGCCGATCTTGGGAATGCGATCGCGTTGAATTCGTCGATGGTGAATATTGCGCGCTTGGTGGGGCCATCGCTGGCAGGCGCCGTGATTGCGCTGTCGAACGAAGGCTACTGCTTCCTGATCGACGGGATCAGCTATATCGCGGTGATTGCGTCGCTGCTGGCGATGCGCGTGAGGCCGCAGGACATGCGGCGCCACGCCGGGTCGATGCTGGCGCAGCTGGCGGAAGGCTGGAGATACGTTTCCGGATTCGCTCCTATTCGCATCATCCTACTGCTGTTTGCGATTGTGAGCTTAATGGGATGGCCCTTCTCGGTGTTGATGCCGATTTTCGCCGGGAAGATTCTGCATGGCGGCCCGCATACGCTCGGATTTCTAATGGGCGCGGTGGGTGTGGGCGCGGTGATTTCCGCGGTTTCGCTGGCCCTGCGGAAATCCGTGCTGGGGTTGGGGCGGATGCTCCCGCTTTCGGCGGGGGCTTTCGGCGTGGGGCTGATCTTGTTCGGGTTCTCGCGGCATTTGTGGCTTTCGCTGCCGCTGATGCTGGTTTGCGGATTTGGGCTGATGCAGCAGATGGCCGCGAGCAATACGATCATTCAAACGATCGTCGAAGAGAACAAACGCGGGCGAGTGATGAGCTATTACACGATGTCGTTCGTGGGCATGGCACCGTTCGGCAGCTTGCTGGCGGGCACCCTGGCGAACTGGATCGGGGCGCCACGGACAGTAATGATCAGCGGGGCGTGTTGTATTGTGGGCGCGCTGTGGTTTGCGACGCGGCTGCGGTTGGTGCGATCGCTGATCCGGCCTATTTATCGCGATCTTGGGATTTTGCCTCCAGCGGATGCGCCTCAGACGGCGATTATTCAAGATAGCGTGGCGCGGTGAAGCCGAGCTACAGCGCTGAAACCGCGCCGCTACATTTAGTTCCAAACCGGGCGAGCCCAGCACTAAGGCCCGCTGAGCTTCCGGCGTTTTTCCCGTGGGCCTGAGAAGCCCACGCTCTCACCTGAGTGCCGCAGTAATTCCTGGCCAATTCTATTTTTTCTCGGCTTTTGCTTTCGCCGCGGCTTCGGCGGTCCACGGCGGGACGATACCGTTCACTCGCGCATAGGCTACGGACTGGCCGAGGTGTTCGTGGTCGTCGGCAATGATGATGTAGACGATGTCGCCGGCGTTGGCCTGCGGGCCGAATTTCAGCTCGGGCTTGGCGAAATCCGCGTTGGACATGCTCTCGACGTAGGCGTGCACGTAATCGAACGACTGATTCAGCTGCGCGATGATCGCGGCTTTGTCCGTGGTGGAGGATTCGTAGCCGTCTTTTTTGTAGCCGGGCGCGGGAGTGGCGCCGATCTGCGCGGGCATCCCGAAATTCATGGCGGCGACGTGCAGGAAAGCTTCGCTGACGGAGCGGACGCCCTCGCTGGGCCGCCAGGCGAATTTTTCTGCCGGCGTGGCTTGCGCCAGACTGACGAATTTCTTGTGGAGATCGTCGAGATCGGCGAGCGATTGGCCCTTCATGTCATAGCTCGGCGGCGTTTTGTCCTCGGGCTGCGCGGCGCGGGTCCTCGAAGCAGAGGATAGCGCCAGTGCGAATAATGTGGCCGATAGGCAGAGTTTCTTCATGCAAGGTTCTCCTCTCGATTCTCGATGCGAGCGCGGCGCCTGCACGGAACGCGGCGCGTTGCCCGGTATAGACGCGGCTCGCGGGAAAAGGTTTGGCGGGTGTCACGATTTCGACGGACGTGTGTTTGCCGACACGCGTGCCATACGAACGCGCGCTGGAAGTCCTGTGATTGCCTGGTTCTCTCGCCTTGAATCAGGGCAGGAAAACGGCAGCGGGCCTGCTTTTAGGCCAGTGGAGGGAGCGGGCCATGGGAAGCTCGCCGCTTATCACCGCAGGCGTGCCTCAAGCACTGCCGACGCGTCTTTCGGCGGCGCTGTTTCGAATCCGGGTTGTGGGGCATCAGCTGCGCCGCGCGATTCAAGACTTCGCCGACGGACCGCTGCGTTTTGATCGCGTGGAAGGGCGCGACTACCTGTTCGTGGCGGGCGAATCGCGTACGGCGCTTTGGTCGGACCTCCGCGCAGTGGAAGCGGCCTTACAGCGCGGCAAAGTGCACAACCTCCGCATCGCGGCTGAGTCGCTGGACGGCACGTTGCTGCTGCCGGGGCGCGTTTTCAGTTTCTGGATGCAGATCGGGCGGGCCAGCAAGCGCCGCGGGTACGTGAAGGGCCGCATGCTGCAGCAGGGCTGCATGATTCCGGATGTCGGCGGAGGGCTTTGCCAGCTTTCGAACGCGCTGTACGACCTGGCGCTGCAAACCGGCTGCGAAGTCGTCGAGCGGCACGCGCATTCGCGCGCGGTTCCGGGTTCGGCCGCAGCTCACGGACGCGATGCCACCGTGGCGTGGAACTACGTTGATCTGCGTTTTCGCGCGCCGCAGCGTTTGGTGATTCGCGCGCAAGTGACCAGCGAGAATTTAGTCGTGTCGTTTTGCGCCGCTGCCGGGACGCCGCTGGCCGCGCGGACGCGAAACTCTGCGGTAGTCAAAATTGCGAACAGTCCGGCTTTGCCAACCTCGCATGAGGCCCCGAATACCTGCGGCACGTGCACGCAGGCCGGCTGCTTCCGAAAGGAAAGTTAGCTGACGGGCGCGAACCGTAAGCGGGAGCGCCGGGGTGAATGCCCAGCGCTACGGTTGGCCGTGATGGCGGAGTGAAAGCCCCGAACCTCAAGGCTCGCTTCAGGGTTGAAACGGCGCTTCCACCTATTCGGATTCGGACAGGTCGGGAAGGGCGCCGCCGGTGACGCCCCGGAGCTCGGTGCGGATGATGTCCGCGGAAAAACCGGCGCGGAGGAGGCTGCCGTATAGCGAGGCGATTTTGCGCTGATCGAGCGCGCCGCGGACATGAGCGAGTTTGCGCTTGATGCGGGCGCGGACCGAGGCGGCTTCGTCGGTTTCGGCGAACACGGAATCGAGCGCGGCGTCGATGTAGAGGTCGGGCACGCCGCGGGCGCGTAGCTCCCGGGCGATCCGGAAGCGGCCTTGCTTGCGGAAGCTGGCATGTTGGCGGGCGAATTCGGCGGCGAAGCGGGCGTCGTCGAGATAGTTCAGCTCGCGGAGGCGGGCGATGACGTTTGCGACGAGATCCTTGTCTTCGACGCGCGGATTCAGATATTTCTTCATCTGATGGATCGAATGCGCGCGGCGCATCAGGGCCCGGAGGGCTGAGGCGTAGAGTTCCTGTTCAGTTGAAAGCTGGCGCGGTCTGGACCGGTTGCGCATGCGGCGAGCATAGAAGCATGGAGGCGAGCAGCGCAATCGGGATTTGTGGAAAAATCCCCAGGGATCCAGAGTCTGTGTCGCAGCGGGCAAATATCGATTTCCACATCCCGTGCCGGTTTCTCATGGCAGCGACGCGACGTACGCGATTCTCGAGAAAATACAACCTCTGGACATCGAGGTTGCGAGACGGACTCTCACACCCCGAACATTTGGCCGTTTTGCGAATGGGCCTGTCAGGCCCCTGCTTCTACCTGAAGAGAAAACCCTAGCGTTTGCCGAGGCGCTCGAATTCGTTCATGGCACGTTCCATGTCTTCGCGCGCGGAATCGGCCGAGGAGCGGATGCCCTGGACGCGGAGGTGGAAATCGTCCGGGTTCGAGGCCCGCGTCAGAGCTTCTTCGAGAGTGATCAGGTTGCGTGAATAGAGATCGAAGAGCGATTGATCGAACGTCTGCATGCCGTACTGGCTGGTGCCGGCGGCGATGGCGTCGCGGATCATGCGGGTTTTGTCCGGGTTGATGATGCAATCGCGGATGTACCCCGTCGCGATCATCACTTCGACGGCCGGCACGCGGCCGGTCCCGTCACTTTTGCGGACCAGGCGCTGGCTAACCACGGCTTTCAGTGTTCCAGCGAGCTGGAGCCGAATCTGTTTCTGCTCCGGCGGTGGGAAGACGGCGATGATGCGCTGAATCGTTTCCGTCGCGTCCAACGTGTGCAGAGTCGAAAGCACCAGGTGCCCGGTTTCCGCGGCGAGCAGAGCGGTGGAAATGGTTTCCAGGTCGCGCATTTCGCCGACCAGAATCACGTCTGGGTCCTGGCGCAATGCCGCGCGCAGCGCGGTTGAGAACGACGACGTGTCGACTTCCACTTCGCGCTGGTTGATGAAGCCTTTCTTATCACGGTGCAGATATTCGATCGGGTCTTCGATGGTAATGATGTGTTCGGCGCGCAGGGAATTCACGCGATCGATCATGGCGGCGAGAGTGGTCGACTTGCCGGAACCGGTGGTCCCGGTGGTGAGGATCAAACCGCGCTGCTCTTCGCAGACCTGCATCAGCACGCGGGGCAGCTCGAGCTCTTCGATGGTCCGAATCTTGGTTGGGATGACGCGGAGAACCATACCGACGTTGCCGCGCTGCTGGAAGACGTTGACGCGGAAACGGCCCAGGCCGGCGACGCCGTAAGCCATATCCAGCTCGGCGGTCTCCTTGAATTTCTGCTTCTGCCGGTTGGTCATCATGCTGAAGGCCATCGACAGCATCTCTTCCGGCGTGATGCGAGGGACATCGGTGAGGCCGCCCAACTGGCCGTCGATGCGAAGATATGGGTGGTTGCCGACCTTCAGGTGCAAGTCGGAGGCGCGGCTGTCCACCGCGCGGCGCAGCAGGTCGTCGATATTCAGGGCCATCGCGAACACTCCCTCAGTGCGGTCTGAAGCCAAGCTAGCATGGGTTCTAGTACCCAACAAGGTAACGAGGCGCGAGAGTTTCTAGAGGTGCAATGGATTGCACGCAGCAAGAGTGAAGAGCAGCCGCTGCAGGCCGCTAGGCCGGCGGTTGATCGCGGAGGAAGACGCGGTCGTAAACGAAGGCCGCCACGACGCCGCCGAGCAAAGGTCCGGCCCAATAGACGCCGTGATTCTGCCAGTGCGTGGTGGCCAGAGCCGGACCTAGGGCGCGAGCAGGGTTCATGGACGCTCCGGTGAAAGGTCCGCCCCATAGAGTTCCCACGACGACCGCCAGGCCACCGGCGAAACTGCGCACTTCACTGAACGCGCCTTTCGCGTCGACGCTTGTGGCGAATACGACGAACACGAGAAAGAACGTCAATACGGCTTCCAGAGCGATGCCGTGCGCACGGGTGAAATCACCACCGAGGTCCGGCGTGATCGAGCCGAGCGCCTTCGCCGTCCAGGTGCTGTCCGGAATGATCAGCTTGATCGTGTAGGCTGCGGCGATGGAGCCCGCAAGCTGGGCGATCCAGTAGGTGATTGTGTGCAGCGTGCTCAATCGACGCGTGACCCAGAAGCCGATGGTGATTGCGGGATTCAGGTGTCCGCCGGAAATATGCGCGAGCGCCGAAGCCATCACTCCAAAGGTCAACCCGGCGGCGATCGCGATTCCAAGCCAGCCCAATCCGCTCTGCCCCGTAGAGACGAGATAGGCATCCGTGCAGATCGACCCGGCACTGACGAAGACGAATGCGAAGGTACCCAGAAATTCCGCGGTGAGTTTTCGAAGGAGGTTGAACATGCTTGGTTCGCGACCGCGCGGATTCTACAGAATCCTCGAAGGGGAGTCAAAGAACCCCGCAGCGCAGCCGATCGCCGCTTAGCGAACGACGGCGCTGGGCACGTTCAGCGGAGAAAGCCAGCCGTGGCGGTCGGGCGTCTTGCCGTTGATGATGCCGAAGAATTCATCCTGCACGCGCTTGGTGATCGGACCGCGCGCGCCGCTGCCGATCTTGATGCGATCGACGGAGCGGACGGGTGTGACCTCGGCCGCGGTGCCGCACAAGAAAATCTCGTCGACGATGTAGAGCATTTCGCGCGGAATCACCTGCTCGGCGACGGGAATGCTCAAATCGCGGCAGAGCTTCATGATCGAATCGCGCGTGATGCCGGGGAGAGCCGAATTCGCCAGCGGCGGCGTGGTGACCGCTCCATTTTTCACCACGAAAATGTTTTCGCCGGATCCTTCGCTGACATAACCGTTCGTATCGAGCGCGATGCCTTCCTCGTAACCGTTTACTTTCGCTTCCATGCGGATGAGCTGCGAGTTCATGTAATTCGCGGCGGCTTTGGCCATTTGCGGCAGCGTGTTCGGCGCCGGGCGGTTCCACGAGCTGATACAGACGTCCACGCCCGATTTCAGCGCTTCCTCGCCCAGGTATTTTCCCCATTCCCAGCAGGCGAGATAGGTCTCGATAGGATTGTTCGTGGGATTCACGCCCGCATCGCCGTAGCCGCGCAGCACGATGGGGCGGATGTAACACGCCGGAGTTTTGTTGACGCGCACGAGTTCGAGGCCCGCGTTGCAGAGATCGTCGACCGAATAGGGCAGCTCCATGCGATAGATATACGCGGAGTGAATCAGGCGCTGCATGTGTTCGCGGAGGCGGAAAACCGCGGGACCTTGGGGCGCGTCGTAGCAGCGGATGCCTTCGAAAACCGCGGAGCCGTAGCTGACGACATGCGAGAGCACGTGGATCGTGGCGTCGTCCCACTTGATGAATTTACCGTTGTGCCAGATTTTCTCGGTCTTGGGCAGGGTCATGGCGCTCTCCGCATCGTCGAAAGAAACTTCTATGGCCCGATAAGGGAGAAAGTATAGCACACGCATTTTTGCCGTCAGGGGCGCCGTGTCGTGTGGCGTTGCGTAAATCAGCGCCAAATTGGACCGGAGCGGAATTGTCCGGCGGCTCGAGAACGAGACGTCAGTCGTTGTGATCGTCGAAAGTCTCGCGGTCGCTCGTGAGGCCGGAGATGCGGCCCCAGGCGCTGGTCTTCCAATTGTCGGTGATTTCCTTCGCCAGAATCCACGGAGGCACTTCCATGTAGAGATAGCGCGCCAGACCCAGTACGAATGGCTCGTACATGGCGCGAAGCTTTGTCAGCTTTTCGCAGGAATGCAGCTCGTCTCGAACCTGAAAACCGGCCTGCGCCAGCACTCCGCTCAGCCGCTTGAATTCGGCGCCCGGCAGGCGGTCGGCCGCGTCGTAGATCGGAGCTTCGTTGAAAAGCTGGGCGAGATCGACGATCGTGTGGCGGGCCATCGCGAACGTCAGCTTCGCCTGGCGGGACGCGGGATGGTCGATGCAGGTCAACATCAGGCTGCTGGTGTCGAGCATGGCGGTAAGCGCGGCAAGCCAGGACTCGTTGTTGTGCTGCGAGCGGAAATAGCTGACGGCCGGATATGACACGTGGCTTTCGAGAATGTCCGCCGAGGCGCGTTCCCAATCGCGCAGCAGTTGATCGAGATCCTCCGCATATATGGAGCCAGGGTGGCGGCGTAAAATTTCGGTGGCCGTGGGCGGCGAACCGGCGCGGGCGTCGAGCAGGACGATATTTACCTCGCGCCGCGAGAACGCCTGATAGATCACCGGCAGATAACTCAGGATCAATGCCAAGAAACCGAGGCCGAGCCCGCTCTCCATCACCACGAAAAAGCGCTCGAAGGCCGTATGGGGCACGACGTCGCCAATGCCGAGCGTAAACATCGTTGTCCCGCTCAAATAGAGGCAGGTTTCAAATCTCGGGTGCGTAGAATCCTGCGCCGAGCCGCTGTAATACAGGAGCGCGAATCCGCAAACGATGGCGCCCGCCCAAATCGCGAACAAAATCAGCAGGGAAAGCGGGCCGAAATAGCTGAGGAATGTCTCGCGCGACTTCGCCTTTTTCATCCGGCGCGCAACCGCTTTCCAGGGAGCCCACATGCCGCGGTAGACGTAACGTGTCAACCGCACACGGCGCGCCACTCGGCGGGGCAAGACGATCGTCTCGAACGCCTCCCACAGCACGACCGCAACGATCAGCGCGCCCGCAACCGCGGGGAAAAGGGCGTGGGTGGCTCCGGTTTCGATGGGTGCGATTCTTAGCATGGGGGCGGCGAGCATACTACGGAATCAGAACGATTTTTCCGTGTGCGTCGCCGGCCATCACGGCCACGTGCGCGCGCGCGGCTTCGGCCAGCGGAATTTCCTGATTGACAACCGGACGCAGCGTTTTGTTCTCCAGGCCCGCGACCAGCGCTGAATGAATGCTGATCACGTCCTCGGTCGACGCGTTCCACATACTCATGCCGTAGATCACTGCGTCCTTCGTCATCGTTTGTCGCGCGTCGATTTCCGAGGTCCCACGATTGCCCACCACGACCAGGCGGCCGCGCTGCGCCAGAATCGGCAGATCGCGTCCCATGTTCACATTGGCGAGCATTTCAATGATCACGTCGAAGCCGCGACCGCCGGTCAGTGCCAGCGCTTGGTCGAAATGTTTGTCCGATTTGTGGTCGAGCACCTCGTGAGCGCCTTCGTCAAGCACGAGCTTGCGCCCACGATCGCTGCCGACCGTGCCTACGATGTACAACCCCGCAGCCCGCGCCAGTTGAACCGCCGCGCTGCCCACGGAGCCGCTCGCGCCGTGAATCAGGACCGTTTCGCCGCCCCGCGCCTGCGCTTTGTGAAACAGCGCGCGAAAGGCGGTCGAGTAGGGAACGTTCATCGCCGCACCTTGCGCGAACGAAATATCTGCCGGCAATGGGAAAATCAGCCGAGCGTCGCAAAGCGATTGTTCGGCATACGCGCCGCTTAAGCTGCCGGCGATATAAACGCGATCACTCCGCTTGAATTTCAACGGCTCGCCCGTCGTCGCCGCTGGGCCGATCGATTCGATCCCCCCGGCGCCGTCCTGGCCGGGTGTGTAGGGTAGGGCAGGCTTGCGCGGATACGTGCCTGCGCGCATGTACGCGTCGACCGGATTCACGCCGACCGCGCGCATGCGCACGACCACCTGGCCCGCTCCCGGCTGTAAGTCGGGCACTTCCTCAAGCTTCAAAACCTCGGGTCCGCCGAACTGGTGAACGCGAATCGCTTTCATGGCTGCTCCTTCAACAATCGGGCCGGGCTGTTTGAATGTGCCTGGGGCCGAACTGGATTCAGCGGCAAAGTGAAAAGGGGATTCGGAATCTCAGCGCGGCGCAGTCAGCTGGCCCGGCATCATTTCACGCAGCATGTGATAGTTCGTGTTCACCCGCTTCAGCTGTGAGCCGTGATAGTTCTCCCACGCGCCGAAAATCAGGAACGGCACAAACGCCGCCACCACCCAAAGCTTCGCGCTCCGCGGGGCCTTCGCTTCGGGCTCCCAGCGGAAAAGCCTGCGCGACATCTCGAATGCTACGAAAAGCCCCAACAACAGCGCCACGGAGTCTTCCAGCACTTCCCAGAACGAGGCCTGCCAGGTGGCGGCCGATTGCAGACCGGTGGCAAGATATTGCGCGGGAATGAACAGTGAAACATGCTGGAGCCAATGCGGAAAAGAGCCGATCGGAATCGTGGCCCCGCCCAGAAAAATAAACCCCATCCAGATCAGGTTGTTGATCATCTGCGTTTCCTGCATGGTGTTTGTCACGCTGGCCACGATCAGCCCGAGCGAGGAAAACGTCGCCGAGCCAATCGTCACCAGTACCACGATCGCCGGCAGGTTGCCCCAATTCTGCATGTGCAGCACGAAACGGCAGACCAGAATCTCCAGCGTAACGACTGGAAGCGCCATGAAATAGTTCGCAATGATGCTCGATGCGAGCATCGGTCCCGCTCCTACGGGCGCGATTCGGAACCGGCGCAGAATTCCTTGCTCCCGGAACGTCACGAGCTGCACGCTCAGCCCCCAAAAGCTGCCCATCACGGTCGCGGTCAGAATCGCGCCGAGGATGTAACCAGCCCACTGCGTGTGATTTCCGATGAACACCACGGCGCCGACCAGAAAGATTAGCGGCATCACCAGACTGAAAAAGAAGAACGCGCGGTTGCGCGTCGCCAGCACCAATCGCACCTTCGTCAGCGTCCACGTGCGGCTCAGAATTCCCATGTCACTCCCGTAACCGGCGTCCGGTCAGTTCGATGAATACGTCCTCAAGCGACGGTGAAAACATTTCCAGGCTTTGCAGCTCGTTATTCTCCGCTTCCAGCTGCTTCACCAGCGCGACGATGGTCGCAGGCGGGCGCGTCGAGCTCAGGACCCAGGCGCCGTCGAACTCGTGGCAGCTCGCTACGCCGTCCAGCTTACCCATCATGCCGTTTGTTAGCGGGCGCGCGACTCGCACCTCGATGCGCGTGGTTCCGGCCGAGCCTTGCTTCAATTCGCGCGGCGTGCCCAGCGCGATCACGCGGCCGTGGTCGATAATCGCCACGCGGTCGCACAGCCGCTCGGCTTCTTCTATGTAGTGGGTAGTGATCAGCACGGTCTTCTTGCTGCCGCGCAGCTCGGCGATGATGTCGTAAATTTCCCGCCGCACCTGCGGATCCAGGCCCGCCGTCGGCTCGTCCAAAAATATCACGCGCGGATCGTTCACCAGCGCCATGGCTAGCGCCAGCCGCTGCTTCTGCCCGCCGGAAAGCTCGCTGTAGAAGGCGTTGGCTTTTTCCTCGAGTTGAAAACGCTTCAGCAACATGCCCACATCGGCCCGCTTGGGATAGAAATTCGCGAACAGGTCGAGCGCCTCGCGCACGCGGAGTTTCTGCGGAAGGGAAGTGGCTTGCAAAACCGCTCCGATGATTTCCTTGAATTTTTCACCGGCTTTTTCAGGATCGAGGCCACAAACCCGGGCCACGCCGCGATCGGCGGTCCGCAATCCCTCCAGGATTTCGATCGTGGAGGTTTTCCCCGCACCGTTCGGGCCCAACAGGCCAAAAACCTCGCCTTCCTGCACGGCGAAACTCGCGCCGCGCAACGCTTCTACGGCGCCGTAGTTCTTGTAGAGGTTCTCGACCTGAATGATGGGTTCGCCCACGGAATGAATCCCGAGTGTCGGGGAGAAACAATTCTATAACACAATCGCCGGGAGCCGCTCGATTCAGCGTGCCGTTCGGCGAGCGTGCGAACGCGCCCGTTTTCGCGACCGGACGGCGGATTTCTTCTTCGGCCGCACGAGCGCGTACAGCCTCATGTCGATTCGCGCGCCATCAATCTTCACACCCTCGGATTCCAGCAGTTTTCGCTGCAAGCTGCCGTACGGCTCGCGAATGATCAGCCGCCCACCGGCGCCCACCACGCGGTGCCACGGAATCCCGCGCCCGTTGGGACAACCCGCCATCGCGTAGCCGACCACGCGCGCACCGCCGCGAATCCGCAGCCGCTTCGCCAACTCACCGTAGCTCGTCACGCGTCCGCGTGGGATCTTTTTCACCAGTTGGTATACCAACTCCCACGACATTCCAGCCTCCTTGCAGGCTTCCCGCTGCCTCGATTCAGCATCCAAATGAGTACGATAGAATTTTGTTTGTCCACGCGGCCCGCCGTAGTCGTCAAACCCCTTATTTGCATCACTCGCGTATCGGCGGCCCTTTCCAGCCCGGCATTAACCAATTCGATGCAACTTTGGCCCAACTTTTGCATCGTACCATTGACCGTGTAGTGGACGGCTCATACACTACGTCCCAGTTGGACGTGGTGCCCGGCTCGAAGGAGAGATAGTCGTGGCTTTCGTACGGCGAAAAGGGAACACCTACTTTCTGGTGCACAACGTGCGCCGGGAAGGGAAAGTGCAGCAGCTCCAACTGGCGCGGCTCGGTGAACGGCCGCGCATAACCGACGAAGTGGTCCGCACGGTGTCGCGGAGCCACCCTTTCCTCGAGCTGGACTGGTCGAACCTGCGTGAGCGGGTTAGCAGCCGGGTCGAGCTGTTCAATATACGTTCGCTGTACGTGCAGAACCTGATGCATTCATTACGCAACCTTAACCTGGACCTGGCCGATCTTTCGCCACCGATGCTGGTGTTGACGGATCGTGCCAATTCGAGCCGGGAACTGGTCACGCAATTGCGATTGCTGCGGTCGACGGTGGACATCAAGCTCGATCAATTCGAGCGCTCCGAACCGCGCAATCTTGAAAGCGGCAGAAAGTTCCGGTAGGGAGCACTACCATGGGCG
>DATNKM010000060.1:0-22984 GCA_035603395.1 Candidatus Acidiferrales bacterium | reverse complement strand
TTCGACCTGCCCACGCTGATGGGCTACGATTCCGATCATCCGCTTTCGGAAGGCGAAGTCGGCAAGTGTGGCGTAGCCATTAGCTCGCTGGCAGACATGGAGGCGCTCTTCGATCAGATTCCGCTCGCCGACGTCACTACGTCGATGACCATCAACTCGCCCGCCGCGCCCATCTGGGCCATGTATCTCGCCGTCGCTGAAAAACAGGGCGCCGACTGGCGTGGTATTTCCGGCACGCTGCAAAACGACATCCTCAAGGAATACATCGCGCAGAAGGAATACATCTACCCGCCCGGCCCATCGCTGCGTATGGTCACGGACACGATCGAATTCGGCGCCGAACACACGCCGAAATTCAATCCCATCTCGATCAGCGGCTATCACATTCGCGAGGCCGGCTCGACCGCCATCCAGGAGCTGGCGTTCACGCTGCGCGACGGGATCGAATATGTCGAAAACTGCCTGCGCCGCGGCCTGTCCATCGACGATTTCGCGCCTCGGCTATCGTTTTTCTTCAACGCGCACAACGATTTCTTCGAGGAGGTCGGCAAGTACCGCGCTGCCCGCCGCCTCTGGCAGAGCGTGATGCGCGAACGATTCGGCGCCAAGAATCCGCGGTCGTGGGCGCTGCGTTTTCACACGCAGACGGCCGGCTGCTCGCTCACCGCGCAGCAGCCCTACAACAACGTCGTCCGCACCGCGATCCAGGCGCTCGCCGCAGTCATGGGCGGCACACAGTCGCTGCACACGAATTCGCTCGACGAAGCCTGGGCGCTTCCGACCGAATCCGCAGCCACCATCGCATTGCGAACCCAGCAAATCATCGCCTACGAAAGCGGCGTGACACACACCGCCGACCCGCTCGGCGGCTCCTACTTCGTCGAAACGCTGACGGGCGAAATGGAGCGCGGCGCCCGCGACTACATCGCGAAAATCGACGCCCTGGGCGGCATGGTCGCCGCCATCGAGCATGGATTCCCGCAACGCGAAATCGCCGACGCAGCCTATCGTTTCCAGGTCGCCGTCGATCGCAGGGAAAAAATCATCGTCGGCGTGAACGACTACGTAGTGGAAGAGAAACCGATCGAAACGCTGCATATCAACGACAGCGTCGCTCGCACCCAGACCGACCGCCTGCGAAAGCTGCGCTCCGAGCGCTCGAATGACGAAGTCGCCCGCTGCCTCGATTCCCTCCGCCGCGCCGCCACCGGAGGGGAAAACCTGATGCCCCACCTCTTCCAAACCGTGAAAGCCTACGCCACCCTCGGCGAAATCTGCGACGCCCTCCGCCAACCCTTCGGCGTCTACCAGGAAGTCGCCATTACCTGATTCCAAAGAATTTGAAGTATCCTTTCGGTTCGCATGCCTGACAAGAAAATCCGCGTCCTCATCGCCAAACCCGGCCTCGACGGTCACGATCGCGGCGCCAAAGTAATCGCCCGCGCACTGCGCGACGCCGGCATGGAAGTGATCTATACCGGACTGCGTCAGACGCCCGAAATGATCGCCTCCGCAGCGCTCCAGGAAGACGTCGACGTCATCGGCCTGTCGATCCTCTCCGGCGCGCACAATACGCTCTGCACCCGCCTGATGGATCTGCTGCGCGCGCAGAAAATGGACGACGTCACCGTCCTGATCGGCGGGATCATTCCGGAGCAGGACATCGCCGAGCTGAAGAAAATCGGCATCGCTGAGGTTTTCCTTCCCGGAACCACGACGCAGGCCATCGTCGACTTCATTCGCCAGCGAGTGGCCCACCTATCCGCTGCCAGCCAGCCTCACAGGAGCGCCGAGTGAAGGAATCCGTCATGGAAACCCACATCGACCGCAAATCCGCGGCCTTCCAGCAGAACAGCCGCGCGATGATCGAGCGCCTCTCGCAGATCAAGAACGAAGAGGAGAAGATTCGCGAAGCCGGAGGGGCGAAAGCCGTCGAAGCGCAGCACAAAAAGGGGCGCCTAACCGCCCGCGAGCGCATCGTCAAGCTCATCGATCCGAAGACGGAGTTTTTCGAGCTTGGAATCTTCGCCGCGTGGGAAATGTACGCGGAATATGGCGGCGCGCCGGCTGCCGGCACGATCACGGGACTCGGCCGCGTCGAGGGCCGCCGCGTGATGATCATCGCCAACGACGCCACGGTAAAGGCCGGCGCGTTTTTCCCGATGACCGCGAAAAAAGTGATCCGCGCGCAGAATATCGCCATCGAGAATCGCATTCCGACGATCTATCTCGTCGATTCCGGCGGCGTTTTTCTTCCGTTGCAGGAAGACGTCTTCCCCGATACCGACGATTTCGGCCGCGTCTTCCGCAACAACGCGGTGATGAGCGCGATGGGCATCCCGCAGATTGCCGCCATCATGGGCCTCTGCGTCGCGGGCGGGGCCTATCTGCCCGTGATGTGCGACCACATTCTAATCACCGAAGGCAGCGGGCTTTTTCTTGCGGGGCCGGCCCTGGTGCAAACCGCCATCGGCCAGAAAACGTCGCTCGAAGACCTCGGCGGCGCCAAAATGCACGCGCAGACCAGCGGCACCGTCGATTTCCGCGAACCGGACGACGACTCTTGCCTCCGTCGCATCCGCGCCCTCGTCGACAAAATGGGCCATCCGGCCGGCGCGCCCTTCGACCATAAGCCTGCTAAGCCGCCCGCACTTCCCGCCGAGGATATTTACGGCATCGTCGCGGGTGAATCCGCGAAGCAATACGACATGCGCGAAGTGATCGCTCGCATCGTGGACAAAAGCGAATTCGAGGAATATCGCGCCGAGCGTGGCCAGACTCTCCTATGCGGCTATGCCCGCATCGGGGGTTGGTCCGTTGGAATCGTCGCGAACCAGAAAAAAAGCGTCAACGTCACGCTTCCCGGCACCGGCGAAAAGCGCATGGAATTCGGCGGCGTCATCTACACCGAATCCGCGGACAAAGCCGCGCGCTTCATCCTCGACTGCAACCAGAATCTTGTCCCGCTGATTTTCCTGCACGACGTGAACGGGTTCATGGTCGGCAAAGAGGCTGAATGGAGCGGCATCATCCGTGCCGGCGCGAAAATGGTGAACGCAGTAGCCAATAGTGTCGTGCCGAAAATCGTGGTGATATGCGGCGGTACATTCGGCGCCGGCCACTACGCCATGTGCGGAAAAGCCTACGATCCCAGATTCGTTTTCGCGTGGCCCTTCGCGCGTTACGCCGTCATGAGCGGCGAATCTGCCGCCGGCACTCTGGTCGAGCTGAAAGTGAAGCAACTGGAGCGCGAGGGCAAGAAGCCCACCGAAAAAGAACACAAGGAGCTTTACGATAAAATTCTCGCTACCTACGAACACCAAACGGATGCCCGTTACGCCGCCTCCCGTCTCTGGGTCGACGCGATCATCGATCCTGCGCACACCCGCGAAGCGCTCATCGAAGCTCTGCAAAGCGCCGCATTGAACCCGCATGTCGCCGAATTCAAGACCGGCGTCCTACAAACCTAGATGGTCGAGATCGAGCAGCCGCGTAGGATGAGTGGCTCACAAAACCTGGCGTTGACGCTGCTTTTCATGGCACCGTCCATGATGTGTCTGTTCGCCTCGTACGCTCTTGTGCACGAATGGCTGTATTCGGCATCCGCACTCTGGCTCGTCTACGAAACTTCGCTTTACCTCGGTATTCTGGGCGCCGTCCTGGCCGGGTCGCTGACGGTCGCCCAGGTGGCGCACCGTCATATTTCGGTGGCATTCGTGTGGTTGATGGGAATCGTGACCGCGGCGACGGTTTGGATCGTTTGGTACGCCGCGCATATTTATAGAAGTCCCTGGGGAATCTGAAAATGGGCCAGCCGGAAGTCAGTATCATTGAATGCCCTCGCGACGCATGGCAGGGTCTTACCGAAATGATTCCGACGGAAACGAAAATCGAATATCTGAAGCGGCTGGTCTCCCTCGGCTTCCGGCATATCGACGCACTCAGCTTCGTTTCGCCAAAGCACGTGCCGCAAATGGCCGATAGCGAAGCGGTGATCGAGGAGCTCAGCAAGGTGAAGCTCGCCGACGGCGAATCGCCCGAGATCATCGGCATCGTCGTCAACGAACAAGGTCTGGACCGCGCCCTCGCCGCACCGGGTGTGACGACTGTGGGCTATCCCTACTCCATCTCCGCATACTTTCGCCGCGCCAACGCCAATATGTCTCGCGACGAGTCGCGCAATCTCGTCGGCCTGCTGCAGCGGAAAACCAAAGCCGCCGGCCGAAAGCTCGTCGTATACATCTCGATGGCCTTCGGCAATCCCTACGACGAACCCTGGGGTCCGGAAATCGTCGAAGACGCACTTGTCTGGCTGAAGGACGTCGGCGTCCGCACCGTCTCTCTGGCCGACACGGTTGGGACCGCCTCACCCGAAGAAGTCGCTCAGCTTTATCGCGCGGTAAAAGACTGCGTCGGCGGGGTCGAAATCGGCGTGCACCTGCACAGCCGGCCGGTGGGAGCATCCGCGAAGGTCCTCGCCGCGTACGAAGCCGGCTGCCGCCGCTTCGATGGCGCGCTCACGGGCCTCGGCGGCTGTCCCTTCGCTGGCGACCACCTCGTCGGCAATATCCCCACGGAAGCCGTCCTCGCCACGCTTTCCGCGCGCGGCGTCTCGACCGGCATCGACGCCAAATCGCTCGCCATAGCCTGTGCCCTCACAGACGAACTCCGCGAAAAATACGCCCGCGAGCCTGAGGCTCCCAAACCGAATTAGCAAGTGTGTGTGTGGATTATCCTGTCTCGTACGGGTGAGGCGTTGGGTCCTGCATTCGTCCTCCGTGTGTAAGGTTTTGGCTTCCGCTTTTCTCAGTGCCCTCCGTGTCTGTGCGATGCATTCACATTCACCTGCACTCGGACGCTCCCGGCAGTTGCGCCTCCCCTTCGATCGATGTAAAGTACTTTGTACTATAAAGCACAATCGGAGTAGGAATCGTGATTGATCACAACCCCCTCCACGGATCCGGACGAGCGGGTTTCCCGCATCCGGCTCTTGCCTTAGGTAACGACGCCCATGCGCCGCAAAGGATAGGGATGACAGACAGTAGGCAGAGGCGGCCAGCGGGTGATGAGGCGCCGCATGCGATCCCAAGGTACGCGTCCTTTCTGGCTGCGCGACGACAGCGCGCGATGCCAGAGCCAGCCGACTCGGAACCGAAAAATCGCCAGCGCCAGTTGTCCGCATGACTCGGGGCCGATGTGGGTCGCTACGTCACATTCGTGTGACTTTTCATTCACTACACCTCGCCGGTTTAACCGGCGCACAAGGAGAAATACATGCCCAACTCAATCGACTCCTGTTCCGCCGTCTCCGCACGCTGGTGCTCCTACTTTCTGGCCAACGGCCTCGATCCACGCGAGCTCCCTTGGCCCGATTCCTACCGGCTCACAGACGCCGAGCGCCGCGCGATCGCCGAATCCATCGCGCAGTTCCAGCTCGGCGAGGGCGCTCAGGGCCGCCGCCTTCAAGAGCGGGGTCGAAAGTACGCGGAGAGAGCGGGCGACGCGCTTTTCTCCCAGGCCCTGGCACTCTTCGTGAAAGAGGAGCAGCGCCATAGTGCCGATCTCGGCCGCTTCATGGACGCACAGGGCATTCCGCGTCTCTCGAAGCACTGGATCGACTCCATTTTCCGCCGCCTGCGCGTGCTGGCTGGCCTCGAGCTGTCTCTGCGCGTTCTGGTGACCGCGGAGATCATCGCTGTTCCCTACTATCGTGCGCTCGGCGACGCGACGGCTTCGGAACTTCTCGGCGCGCTGAGCGACCGGATTCTGCAGGACGAGGCCGGCCACCTAAAGTTCCAGGCTTCGATGCTTTCGAGAATACCTGCGGGGCGACTTCCGGCACTTTCGCGCCTGATCTGGCGTCTGCATCGCCTCTTCCTCGTCTGCACCTGCTTCGTCGTCTGGCACGACCATGGCGAAGTTTTCCGCGCTGCCGGATATCGCTTTGGCGAATTTGTCCTCGAGGTCTGCTACGAATTCGCGGAGTTGCAATACCGCTCCGGCGCCGCGATTCGGAGCCCCGCTAGCAATCGCGAGGCGTCTTATTCGAAATAGCCTGTTGTTCAGATGCCTTTGATTTTTTGCCCAATCGGTGTTTATCTTTGTCCGTGCCTGAATGACCGGGGGTTGATCTTTGGGCTATCCGACACTCACCTATCAACACGACAACGCCATCGCCACGATCGCACTCACCGTCCCCGAAAAACGCAACGCCATCTCCGCGCAAATGATCACCGACCTGCTCGGCGCGCTGCAACATGCCGAGCAAGACGCCGCGAACGTAGTCATTATCACCGGCTCCGGCAAAGCCTTCTGCGCCGGCATGGATCTGGACGAACTACAAATTGTGGCTCGTCAGACACTTCCGAAAAATCTGGAAGACGCGCGCCGCATGACCAAGTTGCTCTATCGTCTCCACAGCTTTCCGAAGCCCGTGATCGCCGCGGTGAACGGAGCTGCCATCGCCGGAGGCTGCGGGATCGCTACGCTCGCCGATTTCACCATTGCCGTCCCGGAAGCTAAATTCGGCTACACGGAAGTAAAACTTGGCTTCATGCCCGCGCTCGTCTCTGTGTTTCTCCGCCGGCGCGTCGGCGACCGGCATTTGCGCGATCTCCTGCTCACCGGCCGCACGATCGATGCGGCCGAAGCCCTGCGCATGGGATTGATCACCGAGATCGCCCCGCCGGAATCGCTGATGGATCGTGCCCGTGAAATTGCCGCGACGCTGCTCGCGGCCAGCCCCAGCGCTGTCGCCATGACGAAACGGCTGCTGCTGAATTTCGACCGCGTTGCCATCCGCGCCGAGCTTGAGGGCGCCATCGAAGCCAGCGCCGATATCCGCGCCACCCCTGATTTTCGCGAGGGTGTTGCCGCGTTCCTTGAAAAACGCCCCCCGAAGTGGGGCAAATCCTAGGTGCCGATGAAAGACTTTGCCGACTCCAATGTCCGCGTTCGCTATGCCGAAACAGATCAGATGGGCGTGGTCTATCACGGAAACTATTTCACATGGTTCGAAATTGGCCGCGTGGAAATGTGCCGACATCTCGGATTCGAATACAAGAGGATGGAAATCGAGGACGACACGCTGATCGTCGTCGCCGAGGCATCCTGCCGCTACAAACGCCCGGCGCGGTTCGACGACGAACTCGTGGTTCGTACCCGCGTGACGCGCTACGACAGGCGCACGCTGCGATTCGGCTATGAGATTTTCCGTCAGCCCGAAGACGAATTATTGGCAACCGGCGAAACCACGCATGTGATTTGCGACCATCAAGGCCGTCCGAAATCGATGCCCGAAAAATATCGCAAGTACTTTTCACCGCCGCACGCGCATGTGGCGGCCGCTGGCGACGGACACGCCTTACAAGGCGGCAAATGAGCGCTCCCGATCCGGCAAAAATCGCTCGATTCCGCGAGAAGCTCGCCCAGGAATGGACCGACGCCGATACCGTCGCCGCGTGGCGCAAGTGGCAACCCCAGCTTTCGGCATTCACGCGCGGGGCAACCGATGCAGTACTGGAAGCGGCGCAATTGGGTGCGGGGAACCGCGTGCTCGATCTCGCCAGCGGCGTAGGCGATCCCGCGATCCCGATTGCGAAAGCGATTGGCCCAACGGGCCAGGTGACTGGCACGGACATCGGCCCCGGAATGATCGCGTTCGCGGCCGAGCTCGCGAAGGCACGAAGGCTTCGCAACATCGAGTTCCGTGTCGCGGACGTGGAAGCGCTTCCCTTCCCGGATAATTCGTTCGACGTGGTGTCCTCGCGTTTCGGTATCATGTTTTTCGTCGATCAGTTGAAGGCGTTTCGCGAATGCCTTCGTGTGCTGAAGCCGGGTGGGCGCGTCTCGTTCGTCGTGTGGGGCACGCGCGAGCAGCCGTTTCTGGGCGCGACGATCGGCATTCTGATGAAGTACATCGAAGCTCCCAAGCCGGATCCTGACGCGCCGCATGCGTTCATGTTCGGCGAGCGCGGATTGCTGGCCAGCAAGCTGAAAGCCGCGGGATTTGCCGACGCGCGCGAGGAAGTGCGCACCGTCGTCGGGCGTTGGGAAGGAACTACCGAGGAGTATTGGCAGCAGTTCACCGAGTTGGCTGCTCCGTTTCGCCCGCTGATCGCGAAACTTACGCCGGAAATGCGGGCCAGGGTGGAATGCGAAATTTACCTGGGTCTGCGCAAATTTGCCGACGGTTCCGGCTTCTCGATGCCCCTCGAAATCGTGATCGGCACGGGCGTAAAGCCGTGAACAAAGTCGCCATCGACGGCGAGCATCTCGCACTCGCGTCCCTCTACGGCATCGTATTCGACCGAGCCGAAGCGGAAATTGCGGCTGCCGCGCGCGAGCGAATGAACGCCTCGCGCGCTGTGATCGAAAGACTCATCGAAGCCGAAACGGCGGTGTACGGCGTAAATACCGGCTTCGGCAAAATGGCCTCCACGCGCATCTCACGCGACGAAATTCGCCAGCTACAACTGAATCTGGTACGCAGCCATGCCTGCGGAGTCGGCGCCCCGCTCGGTGAAACAACTGTGCGCGCGATGCTCGCGTTGCGCGCCAATGCCATCGCGAAGGGCTTCTCCGGCGTGCGCCCGGCGATCGCCGAAACGCTCGTCGCGATGTTGAATCGCGGCCTGCATCCCGTGATTCCCTCGCAGGGATCGGTCGGGGCCTCGGGCGATTTGGCGCCGCTGGCGCACCTAGCGGAAGTCGCGATCGGCGAAGGCCGCGCGATCTTCCAAGGCGCCTTGATGACCGGCGCAGAAGCGATGCGCGCCGCAGGAATTGCGCCGCTGGTGCTCGAAGCCAAAGAAGGCCTCGCGCTGCTGAACGGCACGCAGGGAATGCTGGCTCTGTTGACCCTTGCTCTTCGCGAAGCCGAGATCGCGGTCGACACTGCGGATGTCGCCGCTGCGCTTTCCCTCGATGCCCTGCGCGGCAGCCCCACCGCGTTCGACTCACGCATCGGGAGCGTGCGGCCTCACGCGGGTCACGCGGTCACCGCGCGCAACATCGAACGCCTCAATCGCGGCAGCGAAATTCGGGAGTCACATCGTTCACCCGAGAAGGATCCACGCGTGCAGGATCCTTACAGCCTGCGCTGCGCTCCGCAAGTTCACGGTGCGGTGCGCGACTCGCTTGCGCAGGTCCGCGCAACGCTCACGATCGAACTGAACAGCGCCACGGATAATCCGCTCGTTTTCGCCGCCAACGGTGCCGGCGAAGTGATCAGCGGTGGCAATTTCCACGGCCAGCCGCTGGCGATGGCCGCCGATCAAATGGCCGTGGCCATGGCGACGCTTGGCGGGATTTCCGAGCGGCGCATCGAGCAGATGACGAATCCGCAGACGAGCATGTTGCCGGCTTTTCTGGTTCGCCATGCGGGCCTCAATTCCGGCTTCATGATTTTGCAGGTGACGGCGGCGGCGCTTGCGAGTGAACTGAAGCCGCTGGCTGCACCGCATTCGGTGGATTCGATCCCCACGTCGGCGAATCAGGAGGACTATGTTTCGATGGGCATGAGCGGGGCGCGGCGGCTTGAGCCGATGCTCGCGAATCTAGAGAACATTCTTGCCATCGAATTGCTGGCGGCTTGCCAGGGGGTCGATCTGCTGGCGCCGCTGCGGACTGGACCTGAAACGCGCAGGGCGTATGACATTGTTCGCGGGCTTTCTCCGGCGGTGGATTCGGATCGGTCGCTTGCACCGGATATTGAGGCCATTGCGTGCGAGGTGGCTAAAGGATCTTTTGCAGCACTGCTTCGATAGAACGTCAAAAGCAAAACACAGAGGGCGCAGAGACAATCGTTTTTCTTTTTGTTAGCGACTTCTGCAGGAATTTGCCGAAGCGGTGCCCGGCTATGAAGCTGAAGGGCTTTACTCCCAGCGAATAGTGGCCGCAGGGTAGCGACATTCGCTCGAAGATTACGTTTTCGTCCCGCAATTTGCTTACGAGCGCTTCCGTGTACTCCGGCCAAAAGGTGGGATCGTACTTCGCGGTGATCAAAAGGAGCTTTTTCTTCGCTTCGGGCAATCGCGCGACGTACGGAAACGGGCTGATCGGCGACCAGTAGTGGCGTAGCTGCTCGTGCGTGATGCCTGCGGCTGAAATCGGATCCCAGACCGTTTTCGTGGTGAGGCCCGTGGCTACCACGTCTCCAAAATATGTGGACGCGTGCAGGAACGCGCAGGCCCGCACAGCCGGCTCGTGGCACATGGTGATGAAGCCGATGGCAGAGCCGATGCTGGTGCCGAGAATTCCCAGCGGGCCGTAGCCTTCTTGCTCGAGCCAGCCCAGCGTGCGGCGGACGTCGAGGACTGCCTGCCGGCCGGCTTGCATGGTAAGCCCGAGATTCGGGCCGACCAGATGATCGGCGCGCGGATGATCCGGAATCGCGCGACGATCGTGGTACGGCAGGCTCATTTTTACCGCCGTCAGACCGAGCTTGTTCAGCCACAGGCAGACGTTTTGCTGTTCGTGCCATTTTGCGTTCCATTGCGCGAGCACGACGACCCCAGGGCCGCGCGTGCCGTTGTGCGAGCGGCGGCGCGCGGGGAAAAACTGTGCGTGGACGCGATTATTTTCAGGCCACGGCGAGGCGATCGCGCTGGAAAATGTCAGAACATTTTCAGCAAGCGCGTAGTCGGTTGCTGGTTCGATGGCATACCACGCATCACTTTGGGCGACGGCATCGGCGACGTATCGGTCGAAAAAATCTTCGGGATGCGGGTCAAGCGCGTTGCCGCCGATGTGTTCGACGCCCCAGGCGAATGGCAGCGTGCGGCGCTTCGGTTCCTGGTCGAAGCGCATCTGTTCGTAGCGGCGGATTCTGTTCTCGTACCAGGATGGCATCGGGTGAGAAAACAAATATACCCTACGTCGCGCGTGGCGGGAACCGCTGGAAGGCGCCGGTAGCTGCCATGAGACTCCTACGCAAATCGCCCCCCGAAGGGCGTCGGAGGCGAGTCGGCGCCGTCATCGCAAGAATCTGCGCCGGGCATCGGCCGCGGCGGATGCCCCTAGGAGGCCGATTCAGGCAAACCCGCCAGACGAAGAATATTTGAACCGGAGAGGCGTGTTAAGACCCACGTCCTGTCGAGGCGGGCACCTAAGCGGCGGTAGAAGCGGATGGCGGGGGTGTTCCAATCTAGGACGATCCATTCCATCTGGCTGCAGCGCTTGCGGACAGCGACTTGGGCGAGAGCTTTCATCAGCGCAGTGCCGGCGCCGCCGCCGCGCTCGTTGGACTCCACGAAGATGTCCTCGATGAAAAGGACTGGCGTGCTGGCGAAGGTGGAATAGGCGAAGTAATACAAGGCGAATCCGATCGTGCGGCCGTCGCTGGTGCAGACCAGCGTCTCAAAGTAGCGGTGGCGACCGAAACCATCACGACGCAGACGGCGAGCGTCGGTGCGGCAATCCCGGGTTAGCCGCTCGTATTTTGCGAGGCCGCGGATCAGAGATACAATTGCCGGCACGTCGCGCGGCGTCCCGCGGCGGATGCGGAGCCTCGGCGCGGATTTCGGGTTCGGCATGCGGGCAGTATAGACGGAAAAAGCAAAAGCCTGAACCTAGAGTCCGCCGAGAAGGCATCCAGGTCACGGAGAAATACAACCCTAGATTCTCGCGGCATCGAGACCTTCGCCGCCGATGCTCGTTAGACCTGGGCCATCCCGCCATCGACGAAGAGCTCAATGCCGGTAACGAAGCTACTGTCATCAGACGCCAGGAACACGACTGCTTTGGCGATCTCGTCCGACGTGCCCATGCGACCCATCGGCACGGAGGCCACCAGGCCCGCTGTGATCTGCTGGAGCTGGTCCGGGTTCTGGACTAAACCCCTTACTCCGGGAGTGTCAATCGGGCCGGGGCTGACCGCATTCACGCGAATTTTGCGATCTTTGAGGTCGTTGGTCCACGAACGGGCGAACGATCGTACGGCCGCCTTGGTCGCGCTGTATACGCTGAACGCCGGCATTCCCTTGATGGAGACGATCGAGGCGTTGAGGATGATTGAACCACCCTCGACCATCAGCGGGAGAGCCTTTTGTACGGTAAAGAGGAGACCCTTCACGTTGGAGTTGAATGTCTTATCGAACTGTTCCTCGGTGATCCCGCCCAGGGGCGCAAACACGCCACCACCCGCATTTGCGAAGACGACGTCGAGGCGCCCTTTCTGCTGCTTGACGGTGGAGTACAATTTGTCGAGATCGGCGAGATTCGAGACGTCACCCTGGACTCCCGTGACGTTCTTTCCGATCAGCTTCACGGCCGCGTCAAGTTCCGCCTGGCGTCGTCCGGTAATGAAAACATACGCGCCCTCCGCCACGAATCGCCGAGCGGTGGCAAGACCAATGCCACTATTGCCACCCGTGACGACGGCTACTTTGCCTTCCAACTTGGGCATGCGTGTCACTTCCTTTTTGGCTGCGCGACGAATCGAAGGAAGCCACCGGATCTCTTGTCTCGTCTCAGGATCTGATGCGCACGAATTGCCAAGGATGCGACAGCGTTTCGATCGAGGATGCGCACGCATAACCCTTCGAATCACGTTCGAGGCGGGTGGGCGGCGTCACTTCAAGAATGTGCGCCGAGCGCAGTCCTCCGCGCCGGACTCGGCTCGGGCGGAAGCCGCAAAACCGGAGCCGAACAGCCCGACCCGAGCGAGACGGGGTGAGCTACATAAAACCGCCGGCGCGTTAGCGGTTGGGGCACGACGGCGCGGGGGCTAGGACGCTTGGCCGCGTTCGTGTGGCAGAATTCACAGGTGGCTTCCCCTGCGCTTATCGGCGTGTTTGCAGCCCTGTTCGGTCTGGTGATCGGCAGCTTTCTGAACGTGTGCATTGTGCGGATTCCGGAGCGGAAGTCGGTTGTGCTGCCAGCTTCGGCTTGCCCGAAATGCGGGGCTGCGATCAAACCGTGGGACAACATTCCGGTGGTGAGCTGGCTGCTGCTGGGAGGCAAATGCCGGGCGTGCAAGACGCCGATTTCGTGGATTTATCCGGTGGTGGAGTTGCTGACTGGAGCGCTGTTCTGGAGCTGCTATTTTGCCTTCGGGCTGACGACCGAGGCGCTGAAGTGGTCGATCTTTTCGGCGCTCATGATCGTGCTGATCTTCACGGACATGCGCGAGCGGATTTTGCCGGACGTGGTGAACTATTCGGGATTTGCCGCCGGGCTGGTGCTGAGTCTGGTGACGAAGCCTTCCGACGGCAGCGCGCTTGGGATCGCGAACCGGCTCTTCGCCTACCCTCCTCCGGCGCCGGTGCTCTCGCTGGCCGACGCGCTGTTGGGAGCAGCCATTGGAAGCGGGCTGCTGTGGGTGGTGGCGGAGGCATACTTCCGGCTGCGCGGGCGCGAAGGGATGGGCCTGGGCGACGTGAAAATGATGCTGATGGCGGGATCTTTTCTGGGGCTCGAGCGAACGTTGTTGACGATTCTGGCGGGATCGGTGCTGGGAAGCGTTCTCGGGCTGGCTTTCATGATGGCGAAGCGCAAGGGATCGGATTACGAGCTGCCGTTCGGGACGTTTTTGGGTATGGCGGCGGTGCTGGTGATGTTTTTCGGCACTCCGCTGATTACCTGGTACCTCTCGCTGATGATGGTGCGATGAGAGCCATGAAATGAAGAGCCGGCAAAACACAATTCGCGACACGGAGGCGGAAGGATGAATCTCCCGCCGGTCGTCCAGCATGCCACGCCACCCATCGGGCTTGTCGAAGCGCTCGTGATGGTCACCCTGCTGATCGGTACGCTGCTGGCGATGATCATCATGATCCGGAAATTCACGCGGATGGAATCGGCGGCGAGGGACCGCTGGGAGGAACGCGCGGACGAGCGGGACAACGCGTCCGTTTTCATTTCCGCGTCCATGCAGGGCGTGATCGAAAAGCTGCGAGCCCAGGAAAAGGAGCTGGCGCGGCTGCACGTGCTGGCGCAGGAGCGCGCGCAGGATTCGGAGCGCATGACCGAGGAAGTGACCCGGAACATGCCGACCGGGCTGCTGCTGGTGAGCGCCACGGGAGCGATCAGCTCGACAAATCCGGCGGCGGAAGAGGCGCTGGGGCTGCGTCCGATGCGCTACCGTTCCTATAAGGAAGTGCTTGGGGAAGAGTCGGGTCTTGCGCAGATGCTGACGGCGTGCCTGCGCGACGGAAAAACGATTCAGCGCGGCGAGGTGGAACACCTGACCGCGAATGGCGAAGTGCGGCGATTGGGCGTGACGATTTCTCCGATTTATCAGCGGGCGCGGATGACGGTGCGGCGGAATGTTTCCGATCCTCCGCGTAAACCGGAGATGAAGGTGAGCGGGGCGCTGTGCCTGATGAGCGACCTGACGGAGCTGACCGCACTGCAGAAGCAGATCCGCTGGAAGGAAAATCTGGCGGCACTGGGCGAAATGTCCGCAGGCATCGCCCACGAATTCAAGAATTCGCTGGCGACGATTTCCGGATACGCGCAGATGATCCGCGGCGAATCGAAGGCGGGCGAGACGCGCGAATCGGCAGAAAAGATCCTGGATCAGACGCGGGCGCTGACCCACGTGGTGACGGAATTCCTAAAATTCGCGAAGCCGCTGGAAATTTGCTACGAGACGGTATCGATGGATACGTTGGTCGAGAAGCTCGTGGAGGAACTCCGGGAATCGATGCCGCGGTGCAGCTTCGCGAGCGAGGGAGCATTCCTGGAGTTGCCAGGAGATGAGGCGCTGCTGCGACAGGCACTGCTGAATCTGTCGCGCAACGGGGCCGAGTCCGCGGCTGCGAGCGGGGGGAAGCCGGCGCATGTGTCGATCTCCGGAACCCAGGAGGAGCTGGGCGGGCGGAAATGGCAGCGGATCTGCGTCGCGGACAATGGCCCTGGAATTCCGGAGCGCGACTTGCAGAAAATATTCCTGCCGTTCTATACAACGAAATCCGAGGGCACGGGGCTGGGCCTGGCGGTGGTGCAGAAAGTGGCACTACAGCACGGCGGAAGCATTGAAGCGCGCAACCGGCCCGGCGGCGGGGCTCAATTTCTGCTGTGGTTACCTTTGCGGCAGGAGAACGCACCGACTCTATTCCCCTCACAGGCAGCCCGCATCTAAACTGGTATGCAGGAATGGGAGTCAGTCGATTCCGGGAGGCGTAGCCATGCGCAGGATACTGTCATGGGCCGCGGCAGCGGCGATTTTGGCGATTCCAGCCGGCAGCTGGGCCCAAGAGGCAGATACGAAGCCAGATCCGGCTCAGCAGGCTCCGGCGGGCAACAGGGACAATTCAGCGACCACGTCCACGACGGTGCAGTCCTCCGCCCCGCAGACGGAATCTCTAGCCGATGCGGCTCGAAAGGCACGTGAGGCGAAGAAGGATCAGCCCAAGCCGGCGCGGGTGTTCGACAATGACAATCTGCCCGGCGGAACGGTCTCGACCGTAGGCAAGACGGACGACGCGAAGAAAGATGGCGGCGACGCGAATTCCGACGACAAGTCGAAATCCGGGACCGACAGCGAGAAGGCCTGGAAAGACAAATTTGCCACGCTGCGGTCGAAGCTGGCGCGCGACAAAGAAGATCTAGAAGTGATGCAGCGTGAGCTCGGCGTGCTGAATCTGCAGAATTACAGCGACCCGAACAAGGGCCTGCAGCAGGAATTGACCCGCAGCGACATCAACAATAAAACCGGGGCGATCGACGCAAAGCAGAAGGCGATCGAGGCCGACCAGCAGGCGATCGACGACGCGGAAGACGATCTGCGCAAGTCGGGCGGCGATTCCGGCTGGGCGCGCTAAAGAATTTGCACGATGGAGCCCGTCCTACTGGTCGAGGATAAAGCCGAGCTGCGCGCCATGTTGCGCAAGGCCCTCGAGCGGGCGGGTTACACGGTCGAAGAAGCTCCCGACGGGAATGCGGCGGTCGACAGGCTGCGCTCGCGGCGCTATCTGATGGTCCTCACCGATTTAAAACTTCCCGGAAATTCAGGAATCGACGTGTTACGCGAAGCGCGGCGCGTGGAGCCGACGCTACCGGTAATCATCATGACAGCGTACGGGTCGGTTGAGGAAGCCGTGACAGCGATGAAGGAAGGCGCGTTCGATTTTATTCAGAAGCCCGTCGACCTGGATCACTTGGGGCTGCTGCTGGAGCGCGGGGCGCGGCAGCAGGAATTGCTGCGCGAGAATTTGCTTCTGCGCGAAGAATATGCGGCGCGGTACGGATTTCCCCGGATCGTGGGCGAGCATTCCTCGATGAAGGACGCGAGCGAGATGACGCAACGGGTGGCGGCGACGGATTCTACTGTGCTTCTCCTGGGCGAAAGCGGCAGCGGCAAGGAATTGTTTGCGCGGGCGATTCATCATTTGAGCCCGCGGGCCGAGCAGGCGTTTGTGGCGCTAAACTGTGCGGCGATCCCCGAGGGACTCGTGGAGAACGAGTTGTTCGGGCACGAGCGCGGCGCGTACACCGGCGCGGGCGCGCGAAAGATGGGCAAGCTCGAGTTGGCGCACCGCGGGACCCTTTTTTTGGACGAGATCGGCGAGCTGCCGCAGGCCGCGCAGAGCAAACTGCTGCGCGTGCTGGAAGAGAGGAAATTCGAGCGCGTGGGCGGAACCCAGGAGATCGAGACGAATGTACGCATCGTGACGGCGACGAACAAGGACTTGCGGGCGGCTGTGGCGGATAAGAGTTTTCGTGAGGATCTGTATTTCCGGATTGCAGGCGTGCCGATCACGATCCCGCCTTTGCGCGATCGCGGCGATGATGTGTTGCTGCTGGCCGAAAATTTTCTGGAGCGGTTTCGGCGTGAATTCCGCAAGCCGGGGCTAACGCTTGGCGCCGGCGCAAAGGCGCGGCTGCGAACGTATCCGTGGCCTGGGAACGTGCGCGAACTCCAAAATGCTATCGAGCGAGCGGCAATCCTGGCGAGGGGATCGGAGCTGGATGCCGCGGCGCTGCAGCTTCCAGCCGCCAAGCCTACGGCGGCGGAATTGCCCGACGGGATGCTCGAGGAACGGTTTCTTTGGGACGGGTCGCTCGATGAGGTGTCGCAACGGGCCGTGGCGCATGTGGAGCGATTCAAGATTCAGAATGCCCTGCGGGAATCGAAGTGGAATAAGACACGGGCGGCCGAAAAGCTCGGTGTTTCCTACAAGACGCTGCTCACGAAGATTCGCGGATTAGGCCTCGAGAATTAGCCGGCAGTTCCCTTCCTTGCTTAGGTTGTCGTGCTGAAGCACGGCGCTGCATGGACACCCTTTCGCCTGCCAATCCTACGACAGCAGCTGAACGAAGATTTCGTTTGAGACCGTGAGGCGACCGGGTGCGATTCGCAGACGCGGGCCGTCCACTTCCATGAAGCCGTCTGAGCGGAGCTGGTCGATTCGCTGTCGGAGCGTGGCGAGACGATCGTGCATCCAGGGCTCGCGGTCGTATTCGCGCTCGATGCGCTCGAAGTCGATGCCTTCGAGCTGGCGCAGACCTAGAAAAAACTCCTCGGATAGCGCATCCGGCGGGAAAACATTTGCTAGCTGCTCCCGGGCAGAGCCGCCGCGCTCGATCAGCGTGACGTAGCGGTCGGGCTCGTGAACGTTGGCCCAGCGCTGGGAGCCGTTGAAGGAGTGAGCGCCGGCGCCAAGGCCGAGGTAGGGCTCGCGGCGCCAATACTTGAGATTGTGCTGCGAGTGGCGGCCGGGCAGGCCCCAATTGGAGATTTCATAGTGGTCATAGCCAGCGGTGGCGAGGCGGGCCGCAGCGTGATCGTAGAAATCGGCCATGGCGTCGTCGTCCGGGATCGCTTCGGCGTTGTAGCGGCTGCCACCGCTGAGCGCTTCCCTACCCAGGCGGCTGTCTTCGTCGATTTCGAGCATATAGATCGAGACGTGCTCCGGCAACAGGCGCACGAGCTGCGCGACCGAAGATTCCCAGGATTCGCGTGTCTGGTGCGGGAGGCCGGCAATCAGGTCCATGCTGATGTTGCGAAAGCCGGCAGCGCGCAGGCTTTCAACCGCGCGGTAAACGTCCTCGCGGCGATGCATGCGGCCGGCGGTTTGCAGTTCGCCGTCGTGGAACGATTGGGCGCCGAGACTGATGCGGTTGAAGCCGGCGGCCAGCCATGCGGCCGCTTTTTGCGGCGAGATGGTTTCGGGATCTGCTTCAAGGGTGACTTCGGTGAGTTGCGCACTGGTGGCTCTGCGCAGCGTGTCCATAATGCGTGCCAGCAAGGCGGGATCGAGCAGGCTGGGCGTGCCGCCGCCGAAATAAACCGTGTCGGCCGTGGAGCCTTCGGCGAGCTCGGAGAATTCGATTTCGCGGCAAATGGCGCCGGCGTAGGGCTCGTAACGGTCGCGGGTGACTACGCCGGTGTGGAAATTGCAGTAGGTGCAGCGCGATTGGCAGAACGGGACTTGGATGTAAACGCCGAGGTTCATGGATTAGGTGACGTACTCCCCGCCTGAAGGCAGGGGCTTCCCAAGCAACGCGCGCTTCTTCGCGCATCGTTGGCCCTTGAAGGCTCAGTCCGAGCCTTTGAATCTCCATTCTCAAGACATCCATTGAGCAAGAGAAGACACCCCTCTAGAAGCAACAGGGGCTTGTATCCTAGCCCTGAGGGCGAGCGAGATTTTACGCCCCCCAGGGATAAGTTAGCATACTCGGCTGGGCCGTTGCGTCGGCGCGGGGCCCGGCGCATCTGATACCATGATCGCGAGCGGAAGGGGCTATGACCGAAACTTCTTTAACCGAATTGCATCGAGCGGCGGGAGCGCGGCTGGCGGAATTTGAAGGCTGTCAGTTACCGGCGTCTTTTTCAACCCTCGAGCGGGAATATGATGCCACAAAGCAGAACGTGGCGCTGTTCGACACGAGCTGGCACGCTGCATTCCGGCTGAGCGGGCGCGATCGGGTGAAATATCTGCACGCGATCACTTCCAATAACATTCAGGCACTGGAGAATGGGTGCGGGACTTTGGCGCTGCTGCTGAATCCGCAGGGGCGCATTTTGTCCGAGCTTGAGATTTACGTGGAAGCGGAGAGCGTGCTGGTGCTGACGCACGTGTCGGGGCGCGAGCGCACGCTCGCAACGCTGAAAAAATTCATTATCGCTTCCGACGTCAAGGTCCAGGACCTGACCGACGCTACCGGCAGCGCGGCGGTGGAAGGGCCGCGGGCGGCGCGAGTGGTCGAGCAGGTTTGCGGCCTGAAGCTTGAGGAGATGCCTGCGATGGCTGTTCAGCACGTAGCCGTCGACGGCATCGCTTGCCAGATTGTGCGGCGCTCCCATTTCGGTGAGGTGGGTGCGGAATTCATCGGGGCGCGCGAGGCTCTTGCGCCGCTCTGGGAAAAACTGCTGGTGGCCGTGCGCGCGCAATCCGGCGAGGCGATCGGCATGGACGCGCTGACCGCGCTGCGGCTCGAAGCCGGCGTGCCCTGGTATCCGGTGGACTTCCATGAGGCAATGATTCCGCACGAGGCGGCCTTGGAGAACACGCACATCAGCTTCAACAAGGGGTGCTACACGGGGCAGGAGATCGTCGAGCGCGTACGGTCGCGGGGGCATGTGAACCGGAAACGCGTGTCCTTGAGGTTTTCGAGCACCGAGCCACCGGCGCCAGGGACAAAGCTGCGCGCGCCGGATGGGTCCGAGATCGGATTCGTCAGCAGCGTCGCGGCGATACCACACTCCCAGCCTGCTATCGGCATGGGCTACGTGCGGCGCGAGCAGTTTGCCGGCGGACGCGTGGTCGAGTTTGATGGCGGGACGGCGACGGTTGTTGAGTTGTCGACCGTAGCTGCCGTGTAAGGGGCTTCAGCGGCCAAAGCCATTCTCGCGATGACGTGTTTATGTGGCCCCTGAACGCGCGATCCACAGTTCATAACCGCAAGACAACCGAGTTGCGGCGAAACGGCGGGGTTGTTCTCCTGACAAAATCAAAGGCGAAGAGCCGGAGGGGGCAGACGCTACTAGCTTTTGTTGAAATTCAGAGAGCGCAGGAAGCTGCCGCGGTCGTTGTCGATCTTTTTCTGAAGCTGAAAGACGGCGTAGAGCAAGGCTTCGGGGCGCGGCGGGCAGCCGGGCACGTAGACGTCAATGGGGATCACCTGATTGACGCCCTGCACGATGGCGTAGTTGTTGAAAACGCCTCCGGACGTGGCGCAGGCGCCCATTGAAATCGCCCATTTCGGCTCGGGCATTTGCGCGTAGAGTTGCTTGATGATCGGGGCCATTTTCACCGAGACGCGTCCGGCGATGATCATCAGGTCGGACTGGCGCGGCGAGCCCCGGAAAACTTCCGCGCCGAAGCGGGAAATGTCGTAGCGCGAGGAAGCCATCGACATCATCTCGATGGCGCAGCATGCGAGGCCGAACGACATCGGCCAGATCGAGCTGCGGCGGGCCCAGTTGACGACTTTGTCGAGCGAGGCGAAGAGAATTCCCTCGTCCTTCAGGAATGATTCGTCCTGCCCCGGCTTTTCAAGCGTAACGCCCTTCGCGATTTCGACCGACATGGCACCATTTTGCACCCGCGCGTCGAGCTTTGCAATGGAGCTTTCCTACAGCGCCGCGATATATTGGAGCCCGGGCGCCGCACGCGTCCCGGGAGACACTATGAAAACGGAAATGTGGGTTCCCTGCGCGCTGGCGCTGAGCTTCTTGCTGGGAATGACGATCCAGTCGGCTCAGGGATCGAACGTCGACGATTCGATGCAACGCGTCACGGGCGTTGGCGGCATCTTTTTCAAATCGCCGGATCCGGCGAAGCTCGCCACGTGGTATCGCGACCACCTGGGCGTCGCGCTCAATCCAGGGGGCCAAGGTGCCAACGCGCCGCAATACTACATATTCGAATGGCGGACGAACGATCACTCGAATACCCTGGGCGCGACCGTATTCTCGATTTTCCCGGCGAGCTCGAAATACTTCGATCCCACGACGGCGCCTTTCATGATGAATTTCCGTGTGGCGAATCTGGATCGCTTGCTTGCGCAATTGAAAGCGGAGGGCGTGCAGGTGGACGCGAAGATCGACGATGAGTCGAATGGACGGTTTGGATGGGCGACGGATCCGGAGGGGCGGCGCATCGAGCTTTGGGAGCCCAAGTAATCGCGAACAAGATTAGAGGCGGCCGAGATGAAAGCCGAAAGTAAAAGCCGGCCAGACGCCGAAGCTACTTCACGTCGACTTCGGCTGTCTTGGTCTTTGTGTTCCCCGCGGCGTCGGTGGCTGTGAGCGTGTAAGTTGTCGTCTTCTTCGGCGTAACGCTTACGCAGCGCTCGAATGCCGGCCAAACGGCATTGGACTGCGGCTCGAGCGTCACGGATTTGGCGTTCGAGACGCTGTAGCAAAGCGTGGTCGAATCTCCCTGATTGATGATCGCCGGATTGGCGTAGAAGCCCAGGATATCGAAGCGGTCTCCGCCCATCGCGTCAAAAACTTTTGAATCGTGCTGGCGTTCGGCGTCCGCAGCTTCGACCTGAATCACACGATTGGAATGCCACCTCGAATAGAAAATCCCGCCTACATAAACCGCTCCGATCACGAACACTACGAGCGTCACCACAAGGTACCAGCTCATTGCCGAGCGCGGCTCAGGTCCGGGCTCCGTCAGCATGGACGACTCCTTCCGATTTTGGGGACCGGGCTAATTTTGCGGCTGCGACGGGGGCTGTTGCTGGGGTTGCGACGTTGTCGGATTCACCAGCGCGCCGCCAAATCCGGGATTTGTCGATCCCGGGTTACCAAAGTTAGATGTCGAGCCGGGTACGCCGGTAGCCCCGGCGCCGCCCAGGTTCAGGCCGCCGAGGCCGGCCTGCATCGCGCGAGCCTGATCCTCCAGAGGATTCCAGATAAATTCCCAGTCCTTGTATTTCTTGCCGCCGCTGACGACTTTGATCGACGCCGAATCGGAATCGGTGCCGCCGCCCACCCCCGTGAGCAGACCGCCGAGCACCGGGCCATCGACCGGGCCGGTGGGCTTTAGCAACGACAGCGGATTCACAGGCGGGCCGAAGCCGCTAGACGAGCTTGAAGACGCGGTCTGACTCGACGAGGAAATTTGAGTGCCGCTCTGTCCGGAGTTGTCGCCGGTGCCGGCCGTTCCGGTCGAGGATTGCGACGAATTCCCCGCGGCGGTCGAGCTTGTCGCGTTGGGTCCGGTCCCATTCTGGCCAGCATTGTTCGCGCCGTTCGCGCCGGCCGACATCGCGGCTACAGGCGTACCGATTGAACCGAGCGTCGCGTTGAGCGGAATGGTGCCCCCATTGAGATCCATCAGAGCCATTTGCTGTAGTGTGGCGTAACGGACGCTGCCGATGATCTGGCCAGACGCGTTGATATAGATGAAGCGCCAGGCGCCGTCCTTGTCTTTGGCCATCGGATCTTTGTAGGCGGCGTAGCGCAGGAAGTGCAGCTCGGGCATCCCCGTTTTCAGGTCGTCGATCGTCTGCGGGTAGTGGCCGGTCTTGCGGAAATAGAGTCGTATCGCGCGAACGTATTGATTGCCGCGCCAGATCATGTCGTCCTCGCGCGCGCGACGGCCCTCCGTAAGCATGTTCTGGAGCAGAGCCTGCGACAGGACGGCCATAATCAAAATCATACCCATGACCATCAGGAAGGCGTAGCCCGATTCCCCGGAGCAACGGCCCGGGCTCGCAGACCTGGGGCGCGCCACAGCAGAGCTGCGCAGCCGGTCGAGTATCGATCGAGCCGTCACTGGTTCCCTGCTCCTTGATCTGGAGGCTGCACGAGCGGCAACGAGGCATGCCGTCCGGAGGAAACCTCCTCGACGTCCGCCGATTCGTTGCCAATATGGACCAGGCGATACTTGTTCAGGAACTTGTCGCCTTCCGCGACCACCAGCACGTCGTCTCCGCTGGTGAAAAACGCGACGCGCTTGCCTCCGGACTTCTGCGAGGCATACCCGAAGAACTCGGCGGGAATATTCAGCGGCGGAGGCGGCTGGTAGATGGGTCCGACGAACGGATGCGCCGCGGCGGCGGCCTGTTGCGCAGTCGG
>DATNKM010000037.1:0-17547 GCA_035603395.1 Candidatus Acidiferrales bacterium | reverse complement strand
ACCTCCTCGTCCTGCTCGGCGTGATGAGAATTGGAAATATCGGTGACGTGCACGATCAGCGCCGCTTCCTGCACTTCCTCAAGCGTGGCGCGAAACGCGGCGATCAAATCGGGCGGAAGATCGCGCAGGAATCCCACCGTGTCCGACAAAAGCACACGCCGCTTCGACGGCAGGCGCACCGCGCGGATCGTGGGATCGAGGGTTGCGAACATTTTCGAAGAGGCCAGCACGCCGGCATGCGTGAGCGCATTGAAGAGCGAGGATTTTCCGGCGTTCGTATAGCCGACGAAGGCGACCATGCCCAGCGGCACGGCTTGGCGCGCGCGGCGCCGCGTGGTTCGCTGGCGACGTACGGTTTCGATGGCCGCCTTGATTTTCGCCACGCGGTCGCGAATGCGCCGGCGGTCGGTTTCCAGTTTCTGCTCGCCAGGTCCGCGCGTGCCGATGCCGCCGCCAAGGCGGGACAGCTCCTGGCCGCGTCCCGTGAGCCGAGGCAGCAGATAGTTCAGCTGCGCGAGCTCCACTTGCAGCTGGCCTTCACGAGTACGGGCGTGCGTTGCGAAAATATCCAGGATGAGCTGCGTGCGGTCGATCACGCGGCAGTCCGTGCCCTTTTCCATGTTCCGCAGCTGCACCGGCGTGAGGTTGTGATCAACGACCACCAGAGGCACGCGCCGCGCCTGCGCCTCCACGCGAATTTCGTCGAGCTTGCCGCGCCCGACCAGCGTGGCAGGATCCAGCGCATCCCGCACCTGCAGCAGGCTTCCGACGATATTGGCGCCGGCGCTTTCGGCCAGCTCCTCGAGCTCGAGGAGGGAATCCCGGCTCGCGACGGTAGGGCCATCGGCTTTGCCCCGCGACCGGCCGCGCAAGGCTACGCCTACGAGTAACACTCTTTCGCGGCGGTCCACTTCCTGGGCAGTCTTCATTCGATTGCGCTGCGGAGGGCGAAGCGGGAGCTTGAAGCGATCCATCTCATTGAGAGAGGAATGATACGCCGTTTGGGCGCGGCGGGCCAGCGGAGCGGATCGCGGGTAGTGGGTCAGTTTCCGGTAATGCGTTTAGCGGGAGTTAGCAGGGCAGGCGCTAGGAGCGCAGGTAAGGCTAAAGGACGCCTCTAGGAATCCATGGAAGGATCGCGAGTACTCCGCTTAGACCTATCAGAACGCGATACCGGCCTTTGCCCGCTATTGCCGCCACAATCGAATAGAAGAGCAAGCAGATAGCGATATTACTAACTGGATCTCGAACTCTCCAAGACTCAGTTGTGAAATGGAACCGGAGCCAAATTACCCAGCCCCACCACAACACGAAATTGGCAGTGCCAGCCAACAGCCCGGACAAAAAAACGATGGCGCGCCATTTGGGATGTTGAAATCCAGCTTGACGGGCCTAACCCCACCACGCAAATCCCAAGGACACGGGCGGAGCTGCCAGCGCGGCTAGATAAAGAGAGCCCAAAAGCCAATCTTGCCAGACCATTTTCCCAGATCTCCATACAATTGTCCCCAATTGTGACCCTTCAACGGAAAGAGCCTAGCGGGCAGGTCACCTAACTAGCACTGGAAGTAGAAAGTGTAGTCAGGCCGTAATGTTAATCGTGAGCCACTTAGCGCTAACCCGTTATCGGAAACTGACCCACTGCCGGATCGCGCGACAAGGCCATCGCGCGCCGGGGAATGCGCCGGCGCCGGAATATTGCCCACCGGGATTGCCTGACGGCGGGCGATGTCGTAGGCTGTACCGAGCTTAGGGGTATTCGGCGCCTCATTTTGGCCGGACAGGCCCTTTTCGCCGGCGGAGGCGCGCCGTGGCGAAGGGACCGGTGACCGGCTAACGACACAGTCGCGCGGCACGTGTTCGGAACTTCAGAGCGCCGCAGTGCGGAAAAACTGCGAGCGAGCTTTTTGAAAAACCATACAATTCCTGGGAGCAACGATGCGCGGGTGGCGGTCTGAATCGACGTTCGGCTGGCACGCTTCCGCTTTTCGTTGTCGAGCGATTCCGAAAGAGGCGAAGCCGGCCCTTCCGGACTGCTTCACTCCTCAGGAAGTCACCACCGCCCTCATGGACGCTCCTCGTTGAACACCGCAACCCAAAATGCCTTCCAGAAGCGGCCGAAGCTGCTTTTGTTCATCGGCTACGGGCTAGCAACGATCTGCCTCGTGTGGGTGTTGCACGATTTCCACATCGTCCAGGAACTGAAAAACCTCGCGAACGTGAGCTGGGAATGGGTGCTCATCGGGATGGGGTGCGACGTCCTGAGCTATGTGATTCAGTCGCTGCGATGGAAATTCCTGCTGTCACCCTTCGGGAAAGTACGGCTTAGCCGGTCGATCCGGGCTGTGTTCGCGGGCCTGTTTGCAAACCTCGTGTTTCCTTTGCGCCCCGGAGAAGTGCTGCGGAGCTACCTGCTGGCAAATTCCGAGGAAATCACGATCGGGCGCGTCCTGGGAGCGGTCGGCGTCGAGCGGTTCGTCGACCTGGTGATCGCGACGGCAGCGCTGGCCATGGTGTCGCTCTACATCAACTTGCCGCGCCCCGATCAGCGCGTGGCCGACACGCTCGCCTACGTAACCCTCTTCCTGTTGTTCCTGGTGGGCCTGCTGATCCTCTACATCGAAATTAAGCTCAGCAAGAATTCGCCGGTTGACGGCAAGAAGGCTCATCTGCCCGGGAAGTTCATGGCCGTTCTCACCGATCTGCACGCGATCGGGACTTCACCGAGCTTCTACGCGGCGGTTTTGACGTCATTGCTGCTGCCACTCTGCCAGGTGCTGGGGCTGTGGGCGGTGATGCGGGCGTATGGGTTGCCGCTCTCGCTGCTGGCGGCGGGCGTGGTGCTGCTGATCATCAATCTGGGAGTCTCGTTGCCCAATGCGCCGGCCAATGTGGGCTCCTACCAGTTCTTCTGCGTGCTGGGCTTGAGTATCTTCGACGTGGAAAAGACCCGGGCCACCGGGTTTTCGATCTTCGCCTTTCTTGTGCTTACGATTCCGCTGGCGTTTTTGGGCTTCGTGGCGCTGCTGCGGAGTGGCATGTCGTTCGGAGCCATGCGCCAAAAGGTGAAAGGCCTGGGCGGACGGGCGCGCTCGTAGTCCCACGCTGGTTCCGTTGTTGACCTGACGCGCGAACGGCACATCATCGACACATCCCCCGGATTTCGTTCAGAAGGCCCCGATGCCGCCGGGGTAGAATTCCAGTTACAGCCGCGCGACCGGCTTCGCTCTGGCGCGCGCGTGTACCCATGGCCTCCGACATCCAAAAACGCCTCGAAAAGGCCCGGCGAAGCCTCGAGAAAAACAAGCTCCGCGAGGCTGTGGCGGAATACGAGGCGATCCTCGATGAGGCACCGTCGCACAGCGAGGCCGTGCAGGGCCTAGCCGACCTTTACACCCGCCTGAACGAGCCGGAGCAGGCCGCGGAATATTTCGGAATCCAGTTCGACCGGCTGCTCGATGTGAGCGATGCCGCGAAGGCCACCGCGATTTTCGGGCGTTTTCTGCGGCCCTACCCGCAGCCTCCCGATCGGCTGATGCGCTACGCCACGCTGCTGCAAAAGCAGAACCACGCATACGAAGCGATCGAACAGTTCGACTCCGCGGCCGCGCTTTTCCTGGAGCAACAGCGCGGTATCGAAGCGCTGGCGTGCTACGAAAGCATGGCGCTGCTCGAGCCGGAAAATAGCGCGCGGCATCTGGCGTTGGGCGAGCTGGCCGAAAAACTGCGGCACGCCGATCTCGCCGCACGAAGTTTCCTCCGGGCCGGGCAGCTGACGCTTGCGAGCGGCGGTCTCGACGAATCGCTCGAACATTTCGGGCGCGCTCACAGACTCATGCCGAGGGACCGCACCGGCGCGCTGCTTCTCGCCGAGGCGAAGCTGCGCAAAGGCGATTCGACCGGAGCCGTGGCGCTGCTTGAACCGCTTGCGCCCAACGACAAAGATACGGCCTTTCTCGCGCTTTTCGGTGAAAGCCTGCTGCGCGCGGGGCACCTGGACCGTTCGCGCCAAGCCTTCGAGAACTATTACAAGCAGAATCCCGACGGCTACGAAAAGCTATTCGAACTCACCGGTGCGTACATTCGCGCGGGCGAAGACGCCAAGGGCGCCAGCCTGCTGGCACAGACGAAAGACTGGATGCGCGCCGGACGCAAAGAAAGCGAACTTTCGGCCCAGATGGACCGACTGGCCACGACGTATCCAGCTTCGCTGCCCCTTGCCGAAACGGTTGCGCACGCCTACGAGGAGATGAACCGCGAAACGAAATATTTCGACGCGCTGGTGCGGCTGTTTGACGTCTATCTGGGCGCCGCCCGGTTGAAAGAAGCTTGCGAGACGCTCGACCGGCTGGTGGATATCGATCCCTACGACTATCGCAACCAGGAGCGCATCAGCAAACTCGAAGGCAGAGTCGATCCCGCATTTTTGCAGAACGTGCTGTCTCGCGCGGCAAAAGCAGCGACGGTTTCAACGCGCACGGACGGCTTCACGGGCGCGGGCTCCGAAGCGGCGGCAGGTGCGGGGACCGTGACGGAAGAAGCGCGCGCTGCGCAGGCTCTGGAGGATCTGGTGGTGCAGGTCGAAATTTTTTTGCAGTACTCTCTGCAAAGCAAGGCCGTCGAACGCCTCGAGCGGGTCGCCGAGCTCTTCCCGGGAGAAGAAGACACGAACGAGCGGCTGCGCGCGCTCTACGAGCGTGCGAATTGGTGGCCGAAGGGCGCACCGCGCAAGGCGACTCCCGCACCGCCCATGGCAAGACCCGCGCCCGTGGAAGCGGCAGCTCCGCCGCCTCAGGCTCCCGCTGCGATGCCCGCCGAAACGCACCGCGACCTTGCCGCCATCGCCGAAATCAACCGGCTGCTCTATCGGCAAGCCACGCCGAAGGAAATCGCCGCCAGCGCTGCCGCGGAGATCGGCAAGTATCTTCACGTGACGCGTTGCCTCATCGCGGTAGGAGCAGCGGGCGAGGCTCCGCAACTGACCGCTGAATATTTCGCGCCGGGAACGCTGGCGGCGGGAACCGCGCGCATTCCCGCGATCGTCGCGCTGGCCGCCAAGGCCGCGCCGGACGCGCTCGGCGGAATCGAGCTCAGCGCGGCGAACGCTCCGGGACTCCGCGATTTCGGACTTGAAACCGCGCTGGCCGTCGAGCTGACTGACAAGGAGTCGCAGGCGCCCGCCGGAGTGCTGCTTGTGGGAGACGCCGGTGGCCGGAAATGGAAGCCAAACGAGAGCTTTTTCCTGCAAGCCGTGGGCGATCAACTGGTGATGTCGGTGAATCACACCCGGTTGCGCTCGCTGGTGCGTTCGCTGGCCGTGGCGGATGAAAAAACGGGCCTGCTCAGCCGCGGCGCGTATATCGATTGCCTTCTGGTCGAATCCAATCGCGCACGCACGCAAGGCACGCCGCTTTCGCTGGTGATCGTGCAGATCGATCGCGGCGGGGAGCTGCTGCGGGAACACGGCGACGCGGCCGTCGAGCAATACGTCGAGCAGCTGGCGCGCGCGCTTTCTTCCGCCGTGCGCCAGACCGATATCGCCGTCAAGTACACGGCGTGGTCGCTCGTGTTCGTGCTGCCGAACACTTCGCTGGAAAATGCACGCGCGCTGGCGGAAAAGCTGCGTCAGGTGGCCGGTACCGTGACGCCGCCGTGGGGCGCGCAGGATTTGACGGCAAGCGCGATCGTAGCCGAGGCGTCGGCACGGCCGGGCGACGAAACCGAAGATCGCGTCACCGAGTGGATCAATCGCGTCGAAGCCGGTCTGGACGAGGCGCGCCATCGAGGCGGCAACGTTCTGGTGCCGCTGGCAACTCCCTAATATAGTAGGGAGTGACAAATGGCGGGACACGCAAAAGTGAAAGTGCGCCCTGGCGGAAGCTCGGGTGCGGACGTTCGCCGACTGCGCTTTGGCGTGGTCGTCGCCGAGTTCAACGATTTCATCACGGACCGTTTGCTCGCAGGCGCGCTCCAGGCGTTCGTCGAAGCGGGTGTAGACAAACGGCAGCTGGAAATCGTGAAGGTGCCGGGATCGTTCGAGTTGCCCATCGCTGCGAAGCAAATGGCGGCCACGCGCCGCTTCGACGCGCTGATTTCGATCGGCTGCGTGATCCGCGGGGAGACCTCGCATTACGACTACGTCTGCTCGGAGACGGCGCGCGGCATCCAACTCGCCCAGCTCGATACGGGAGTGCCGGTGGGATTCTGCGTGCTGACGTGCGATACGAAGGAGCAAGCCCTTGCGCGCGCGGGCGAGAAGGATTCGAACAAAGGGTATGCGGCGGCAATGGGCGCAATCGAGATGGCGCAGCTTTCGCGAAAATATTCGCCGGCTGCGGCAGAGAAGGCGAAATCCGCCGCCCGGAAGACCCCGCTGCGCGCGGCACGCGGCCCCCAGCGGCGCCGATGAGCTACCACCGTCACAAATCCCGGGAATTTGCCCTGCAGATGCTCTTCGAATGGGACATGGCGCGGAAGGAACCCGCGCTGGTGAAAAGATTTTTCTGGCGAGGCGCCCGCGCCTCGGAGGAAACGCGGAACTTTGCGAACCATCTTTTCGATGCTACGGTAAAAGAATCAGCCGCGATCGATGAAATGGTCGGGAGGCTCTCTGAAAACTGGCGCCTCGAGCGCCTCGCTCCCGTCGATCGCAACATCCTGCGCCTGGCCATCTACGAGCTTCGGATCGGGCACAAAGACTCGCCCCCGAAGGTCGCCATCGACGAAGCGCTGAAGCTGGCGAAGAAATTTTCGTCCGAGGAATCGGCGGGGTTCTTGAACGGCATTCTCGACGCGGCGCTCAAGAGCATCGAAGCCAGCTCTTCCACGACCTAGAGACTGCGCGCGATGGCGGTGATTTCGTCGAGCACGCGCCTGGTAGTTTCCGGGCGCGTGGTTTCGGAATAGACCCGCAGCATGGGCTCCGTTCCCGAGGCGCGCACCATGGCCCAGCCGATGTCCCCGAGATAGAATTTTACGCCGTCGAGGTCTTCCCGCCGCACAACCGGCCAATCCAGGAACTTCTGCAGGTTCGGCGCGGCGAAATATGCGAGGGCTTTTTCCTTCTGGCCGTCCTTCAGAGTGAGGTCCACGCGCCCGTAGTGATGTTCGCCATGTTCGCGATGCAGCATGGCGACCAAGTCGCCGAGCCGCTTGCCGTGCCAAGCCATTACTTCCGCAAGCAGCAGCGCGCTCACGGTCGCGTCTCGCTCCGGCAGATAAAGCTTGGTTCCGATCCCGCCACTTTCCTCGCCGCCCAGCACGATATTGCCTTCCAGCATCTTTTCGCAGATGTATTTGAAGCCAACCGGCGTCTCCCACACTTTCCGCCCGAGCTTCGCCGCGATTTTGTCGATCATTTTCGTAACGGTGAACGATTTCGCCACGTCGCCCGCCAGATGGCGCGTGCCGGCGAGATGCCAGAGCAGGATCGAGAAAATCTGGTGGGGCGTGACGAACGTGCCGTCGGGGTCCATCGCGCCGATCCGGTCGGCATCCCCATCCAGCGCGAAGCCGGCATCGTAGCCTCCGGCGCGCATGGCACGGCGAAGAGCCTCGACGTGAGGCTCGATCGGCTCCGGATTCACGCCGCCGAAAAGCGGATCGCGATTGCCCCGAATTTCAGCGGCTTCGATGCCGTTGCGCTGAAAAAGCTCGAGCAGCAAACCGCGCCCCGCGCCGTGCATGGGATCGATCAGAAACCGAAATCCCGCCTGGCGCAGGCGCTCCCAATCGACGAGATCGGAAAGCGTAGCGAGATACGGTGTGCGCACATCGAGGGCCTGTATCAGGTCGGGGCGCGGCGCAAGCGCAGGTACTCCGTCGCGCAGCACGACCGTCAGCTCCTGCTCGATTTGCGCGATGATCGCCGGCGACGCCGAGCTTCCATAGCTGGCCTTGAATTTCACGCCGTTCCAGCGATACGGATTGTGGCTCGCGGTGATTTGGATCCCGCCCGCGGCTGCGCGCTGGCGCACCAGCAGCGAAACGGCGGGAGTCGGACAAGCCTCCCGGGCCAGAAAAACGCGCGCGCCCGCAGCGGCTAAAATTTCCGCGGCTACGCGAGCAAACCGTTCGGAGCCGAATCGCACATCGTAGCCGACCACAATCCCCGCACCCGGTGTTTCTGAGCGAGCCGCGTATCGCGCGATCGCATACGCCACTTTGCGCACGTTGGCGTCCGTGAAATCCTCGGCGATGACGCCGCGCCAGCCGTCGGTGCCGAATTTGATGGCGATTTCGGAAGCGCTCGAATTGTGGGGATTAGACAAGGCGGTTCCGTCGCTGCTCCTCGAGCCATTTCACGATCTTACCCACGTCCTGGGAGCGCTCGCGCGAACAAAGCAGCAGGGCGTCCTCGGTTTCCACGAGGACCACATCGCTAACGCCGATCGCGGCGATGAATTTCTTTGGACTCCAGAGGAAGTTGCCCTGGGCGTCCAGCGCAAAGGTCGCGCCCGCCGACACATTCGCGCCTGGTTTTGTGGCCAGCAGCTCGTAAACGGCGGCCCAGGAACCGATGTCGCTCCATCCTACGTTCGCGGGTATGACGAAGACGCTCGATTGTGCCGTATCGCGCGTCGCCGGCTCCATGATCGCGTAATCAACCGAAATATTCTGGAGCTTTGGATAAGCGCGGTGGAGCGCTGATCGATAGCGCCGCGTGCCGACAACCTTCCCGAGCTCCCTCATGGCCTCGTGCGTGGCAGGCAGGAAGCGCCGCAAGTTGTCCAAGAAGGTGGACGCGCGCCAGAAAAACATTCCCGCGTTCCAGAAATACGCGCCGGAGTCCAGATATTGTTTCGCTTCCGCGAGTGCCGGCTTCTCGGTGAAGCGTCGCACGGCGTACGCGGCCACTCCGCGCGGCTTCGCAGCTTCGGCGCCGCGCTCGATATATCCGTAGCCTGTTTCCGGGCGGGTAGGCGAAATGCCGATCACCACCAGATTGCCCGGCGTGCGCGCAAGATCGAGCGCGGATCGAACCAGCGCGCGATACCCGGCCGCGTCGGCGATGTAAGCATCGGAGGGAAGCACGGCCATCAGCGCATCGCCATGCTCGTGAATCAGGTGGATCGCTGCCAGCGCGATCGCCGCCGCGGTGTTCACTCCGGCGGGCTCCGTTAGAATACGGGAAGGCGCAATTTCCGGCAGCTCGCGACGCATGGCCGACAGCTGCTCCTGGTTGGTCACGATCCAGGCATTCTTCGCCGAAAACAGTGGCGAGAGCCGCGCAAGTGTTTCGCGCACCATCGTCCGCGAACCGACGATATTCAGCAGCTGCTTGGGAGTGCGCATGCGGCTGCGCGGCCAGAATCGCGTGCCTCGCCCTCCGGCCAGCATCACCACGCAAGCCGGCAGCGTGGTGCTCTTCACAGGCTTTTTCTTCGCGCGCGTCATTTATGCACCAGCCGCATCCAGTCGTTTTCGGAAACGCCGCGTTGTCCCAGTCCAGAACCGAATTCGCCGGCTTCGCGCGGCACGAAAGTCCGCAACAGCGAGGTGCGCCCCAGCGGGGCGATCTGATACGCGCCCAGACCCGCCGGAATCATCCACACCTGCGCGGGCCCGAAATTCACCTGTTCGCTCTGCCAGCGAATCTCTCCGGAGCCATCCAAGAATACGAGCAGATCGAAACACTCCGCGGACGAACCCATCAGCACGGGCCCTTCGAACTCCCAGCGGCAGGTTTCAAAGTAAGGGCAGGAGACAAAATACGTCTTCTCGGCCCCCTCTTCCTGGATTCGCACAGGCTCAACTTTGCCGCCGAGCTGCTTGCCGAAACGCATCACATCGAGAGCCTTCTCGATATGCAGCTCTCTCGTGCGGCCCTGGGGGTCGCGGCGATTGTAATCAAACACGCGATACGTGAGGTCGGACTGCTCTTGAATCTCACACAGCACCATTCCGGGACCGATGGTATGCGCGGTGCCGGCCGGCACGAAGATCGCGTCGCCCGTCGATACCGGAGTGCGCATCAGGCAATTTTCTGCCGTACCGTCTGCAATCGCGCGCGCAAAACTTTCGCGCGTCACGTTCGGCTTCAAACCTACGAGCACTTCCGCCCCGGCCCGCGCGCGCATCGCGTACCACATTTCCGTCTTCCCGCGTCCACCGGCGGCCCCCTCGTGCGCCGCGGCATATTCATCGTCCGGGTGCACCTGCACCGAGAGTTTTTCGTCGGGAAAAATGAATTTGACCAACAGAGGAAAATCCCGGCCGGTATCGGCGCGCGTGCCGGCCCATTCCGGCGGCATTTCGCGCCAGGCGACGCGCAATTCGCGGCCGGCGAAAGGACTGTTCGCGAACCGGCATTCGCCGCCCGTCATCCAAGCCTCGCCCAGCGGCTCGGCAAGGCCGGATTTTTCCGGAAAGAAAGGCGCAAGGGAACGCGATCCCCACGGACGCGGGCTGAAGACGGGCTCCAGGCGCGCGGGACACACGATCATAGATTCACGCAGAGGCCGCGTTCACTTCGATTTGCCGAAGAAACGCGCCATCCGCTGGAGTCCTTCATCGATGCGATCCATCGAAGTAGCGTAGGAGATGCGAAGATGTCCGGGCGCGCCAAAAGCTGCGCCGGGAACGACGGCGACGTGCTCGCGTTCAAGCAGCAGCCGCGAAACCGCCATATCGTCTGCCATCCCGGCGTTGTAGTGCCGCGAAATATTCGGGAACACGTAGAACGCGCCCTGCGGCGCGGTGCACGTGACGCCGGGAATCGCGCGCAGACCCGCTACGATCCGTTCACGGCGCCGCCCATATTCGGCCAGCATCGTGGCCACGCCGTCCATCGGCCCGCGCATCGCCGCCACGCCCGCGTACTGCGCGATCGAGGTCGGATTCGATGTGGACTGGCTCTGCAATTTCGTGATGGCGTCGACCAGCGGCTTCGGCGCCAGCACGTAACCCAACCGCCAGCCGGTCATCGCAAACGTCTTTGAAAACGAACCGACCACAATCGTCGAGTTCTTCGATCCCGGAATGCTCGCCACCGAATAGGGCTTCCCGTCGCCATACGTGAAATGCGAATAGCACTCGTCGGCCATCAGCCAGATGTCCTTGCGCTGGCAAACGGCCAGAATCTTCGCGTACTCATCCGGCGGGATCACCGCGCCCGAAGGATTGCTGGGCGAATCGCAGATCACCATGCGCGTGCGCGCCGTGACCAGCCTTTCCAGCGCGGCCGCGCGCATCACGAAATTATCGGCCTCCGTCGTTTCCAGGATCACCGGAGTGCCACCGGCGTATTTCACGATGTCGGGATAGCTCACCCAATAGGGCGCCGGGATGATCACTTCGTCGCCATGATCGATCAGCGTGCAGACGGCGTTGAAAATCGAATGCTTGCCGCCAACGTTGACCACGCATTCCGCTGGTGTGTAGGAGGAACCCAGTTCCCGCGTGTGCCATTCGCAGATCGCCTTGCGCAGTTCCGGCGTTCCCGGCACGGGGGTGTACTTCGTGCGATTTTCGTCCAGCGCCTGAATGGCGGCGCGCTTGATGTGTTCCGGCGTGGGGAAATCCGGCTCGCCTGCGCCGAAATCGGCGACGTCGACGCCCTGGGCCTTCAGCGCTGCGGCGGCCTGCAGCACCACCATGGTGGGCGACTCATTGATGCGGTTGATGCGCTGGGATAGTTTGAACAGCTCCTCGGTTTTCACACCTACGGCCGGTTCCATTTTCTGACCCTTTTCAAATGTAATTTGGACAACAGCCTATTCTAGCCGACTTTGGCGCGCAGGCGCTCGGCAACAATCGGAGGGACGAGGTCCTTCACGGGGCCGCCCAGGCGCGCGATTTCGCGAACCAGGCGGGAGCTGAGGTAACTGTACGGCTCGCCCGGAAGCATGAAGACGGTCTCGATATCCGGCTCGAGCTTACGGTTCATCATGGCCATTTGCAGCTCGTATTCGTAATCGGATACGGCGCGGATGCCACGCACGATCACGCTGGCGCCCTGGTTGCGCGCGTATTCAACCAGCAGGCCATTGAACACTTCGACTTCGACGTTTTTCCATTCAAACGTGATCGCTTCGAGCATTTCGACGCGCTCTTTCACCGGAAAAAGCGCGTCTTTCTCCAGGTTCTGCGTCACTGCGACGATCAGCTGATCGAAGATCATGGCCCCGCGCGAGATCAGGTCGAGGTGGCCGTTGGTCACTGGATCAAACGAGCCGGGATAAATTGCCGTGACGGGTTTGCTCATTTCGAAGCCTTCTTACGTCGATTCTAGCCCAGAATCAGCGGCGGGCGGGTTCCAGAGATTCGGCATGGTTCCTGGGGCTCAATTCTTGGACGCAGCCTGCTGCTTGTTGTAGGCGTCCCAGGAAATCGAAATCAGGTAGGCGTGAATGGCGTCGACGTCCGCCTGCGTCAGAATGCCGTCCCAGGGCGGCATTCCGGCGTTCTTGAGAATACCTCCGAGGACAATCTGGCTGAACGCATCGTGCGTTTCCGGAGCCATCCGTCGCAGGTCGGGCGCCTCCGAACGCGGTTGATTCACGTGACAGACGGCGCAGCGCTGGGCGAAAAGCGCCCCGCCCTGCTTCACGGTATCGGCGGGGGCCGTCTCGGGGGGCGGCTGCGGAATCGGCTGGATGGCTGGAAGAGACGGAGGCATGGGAGTTTCGCCGCCATCCAGTTTAAAGACGAGGATGCGGCCCTCGTTGCCGCGTTGGTACGCGGCGTCTTCCGGATGCACGTAGCTCCATCCGCCGCCACCCCACGCGGCCATCACTGCGATGTACTGCACGCCGCCGATTTCATAGCTCATCGGCGCGGCGATGATGGTCGAGCCGGTGTCGATATCTTTTAGTTTCGCGCCCGTCCGAGCGTCGTAAGCGATGAAATGCCCCGGTCCGTTTCCCTGAAAGACGAGTCCGCCCGCTGTCGCCAAGACGCCGGCGTGATCCCACCATTCACCGGTCGGCTGTTCCCAAACCGTTTTGCTGCGAAGCGGATCCCAGGCGCGGAGAAAGGTCTTGCCGGTGAAAACTCCGGTCTCGCCGTTTTCGATTTCTGGGATATAGACCAGCCCGGTTTTGGGATCCCAGGACATCGGATTCCAGTTGTGTCCGCCCATCGACGCGGGGTGCAGGTAGTTCTTGCCGTTGAACTCGTTCTTGTAATCGCGCGCGCCCGGGGCTTCGAGCGGGCGGCCGGTTTTCAAATCGACTCGCTCGGCCCACGTGACCGGCACGAATTTTTCGGCGGAGAGAACCTCGCCCGTCTTGCGATCGATGATGTAGAAGAAGCCGTCCTTGGACGCCTGCATCAGGACCTGGCGCGAAGCAGGGCCGATTTTCAGATCGGTGAGGATGATCGGCTGTAGCGTGTCGTAATCCCACTGGTCGCCGGGAACCTCCTGGTAATGCCACACCATGCGGCCGGTATCGGGATTGATGGCCAGGATCGAGGCGATATAGAGGTTGTCTCCGCCGGAGGGACTGCGGCGCGATCGATCGAAGAATGTGCCGTTGCCCGTGCCGAAATAAAGCAGGTTCAGCTCCGGATCGTACACCATGGAATCCCAGACCGTGCCTCCACCGCCCATGTCCCAGCGGCTCTTCGCGTCCCAGGTCTTTATGGCGACCTCAAGCTCGGGAGATTCCTGCGGCTTGGCGGGATCGCCGGGCACGGTGTAGAAGCGCCAGGCGAACTTGCCCGTGTCGAGATCGTAGGCGCTAACGTAACCGCGCGCGTCGTATTCCGAGCCGGCATTGCCGATCACCACCACGTGGCCGGCGACTTCCGGTGCGCCGGTGACCGAATAGCCGACTTTCTTGTCGGTGATGGTGTCCGCTTGCCAGAGAGTTTTTCCGGTGGCGGCGTCAAGCGCGTAGAGAATTCCGTCGAAGGACGCGACGTAGACTTTTCCTTTCCATACCGCGACGCCTCGATTGACTTCGTCGCAGCAGGCTTCGCGATTCACGCGCAGATCGGCATGCGGATCGAAGCTCCAGATTTCCTTGCCTGTTTTCGCGTCGAGGGCGTAGGCCTTTCCGGTGGCGCCGGACGCGTACATCACGCCATCGACTACGATCGGCGTGGCTTCGAGACCACGATTGGTTTGCGTATCGTAGGACCAGGCAAAGCCCAGGCGGTCGATGTTTTTCGTGTTGATCCTCTCGAGCGGCGAGTAATGTCCTTTGCCGAAATCGCGACCGGTGGTGAGCCATTCGGCGGGATGCTTGTCGGCGGACATCAGGCGCTTCTGATCGATTTGACCTTGCACGGGCGCCGCGGGCTGCGGATCGGCTGCGAGCGCGGAGGCATCGCGCGTCGAATCGAACGCGAAAAACAGCGAGGCGGCCCAGGCCACGATTGCCAGCGCAGCGGCCGATGATTTTAGCTTCACCCGCATCGAATACCCCCCAGGGCTTGCGGTCAGTTCTCCGGATCGTGAATCCACGGCGACGGCATGTTGTAGGGCACGGCAATGAATACCGACTCGATTTGCTGGATTTTGCCGCTGCGGATTTTAAAAAGCTCGAGAAAACAGAGCGTGCTCGGAGTTCGCATGCGCGACTTGACCCCAGTGCCGTCGGTGAGCGTGAAATTTTCCAGAGTGCCCGCGTGATCGATGAAACCGGCGGTCATGATGAGGCCGCGCTCTTCGTCGACCAGAAAAAAGCGCCGGTCGCGGACCCGAGTGTCGTAGCGATAGTTGCCGAGCTTGAATTGCTGCGCGCAGCCGAGGCCGGCGACAGGGATGATCTTCTGCAAGTCGGGATTGTGGGTCGTCTGGAGTCCGTTTTCGATCCGGTTGCAGTTGTCGTCGAACTGGGTGAAGAGCACTCCGTCGTTCAGTTGCAGCGTTGAAAAATATCCGTCGGCGATCGCGATCATGCGCTCGCGTGGGCTGCGCTCTGCGGACGGCACGATTTCGTTCAGGATCGGTTTGTCGACCATCACGGGCTTGCTGGGGAACGGGCCGCCGCCTTCGCTGCGGCGGATCAATATCTCGGCTTCGGAAATTTTCGAGTCTGCCACTTTCAAACGCAGCGCGAAAACAGACGTGGTATCCGATTCCATCACCACGCCGTAAAAGCCGGCTTCGCCCTGGACGGGATCGGCCGTGCGGAGATTGTAGTCTCCCAGTCCGGTGAGGGTGCCCCAGATTCCATCCGGAACTTTCATCATCACGTTGTTTTCGGAGTAGCGGAAATTCTTCGCGAGGGGCAGCCGCGAAGGATCCTTCGCCTTCAGCGCGGTGAGATATTGATCGAGGAATCCGTAAAGACAGGGGCGATCGCAGGACGACATCTGGTTTTGCGCGGCGGGCGCGGCATTGGCCGTTGCCGCAAACGCGAAGGCAAGACATGCCAGACACACACCCGCGCGCAGTACGGAACTACGCATGGCTCCCCCCTTCGACATCGCCGCGCGCGAAGATACTACAACGCGGGAAAACTACAAAGAGTTACGGGCCGGAAGGGCAGCGAGGTCCTTCGGAGGACCCCCGAAAGAGCGTGTCCCGGCTGATTTCGGGCGCCTGGTGGCGTGTGCGGCGCTCGAAGTAAGCGACTCAGTTATTTCTTGGGCCGGGATTCGGGTGGAACCATTCCGTTGGCGCGGTAATAGGCGACGAGCAGGCCGTAGTGCTCGGCGGAATGCTCCGTGACGTCGTCCCAGGGCTCAACCGTCTTCGTGAACGAAGAATCCGGCAGCGATTTCGCGGTCGCTTCGGCGTCCGCAATGGATTTTTCGAGCAGCGCCACAATATTGGCTTTGGTGGTGTAGCCCTGGGGATCGATTTCATCCCATTTGACCTTCTCACCGCGGCCGGCTTTCGCCGCATAGACGATACCGGAGGTGACGTGGACGATTACCTCGCCGAAGGAGCGCATCTCGGGCTTCAGCCGGTAGCCGTACTTGTCTTCCGGGAAATCCTTCGCCATCGCGAGAATCTTGCGGTTGATCTCGGCGAAATTTCCGCGGACCGAGTCTGCCGGGGATTGGCTCCGCTGCGCCGGACATGTGGACGCCAGAGCGAAAACCAAAACGAGGCCTAGGGATAGCCGGGAAAGATTCATGTTCGCCTCCGGAGGGAGTGAGCGTACCACGCTCTAGACGGGCACCAAGCCCAGAGGTGAGCACAAACGTAGGACCAGCCGCCACCGGAATCCACAGGATGATGTGTTCGGCGCGAGAGCCAAGCCACAAACTGGCTTCGCGGGCAAAAAAATACGGGAGGCGAACACCAAAGGTGTCCACCTCCCGGGGTGGGTGGGGTTTGTTGCCGAGACCCAGTAAGGGATTTTGGTGTTCCCGCGCCTGAGCCGCCGGCAAACCGGCTTTCAGCCGGTGCCACGTGTACCTTACCGTGTATCACGCGGTTCGAAATGGTGTCAACCCTATTTCGGGGCAGCAATTAGGCGCGCTGATTGAGCGTTTCGCACACTTTTCGGGCTAAATCACGCGGAGAGTGCGGCTTCAGGAGCACTGGCAAGCCCTTCCGCTGGACTTTTGGGAGCACAGCCATCTCGGTCAAAATCGAGATAACAATCAAGGTTCCTCAAATTAGTGCCGGTACGACCGCTTGAGACCAAGAGTCGTCGGGCACCTGTCGACCGGCGTTGCGCGGGGCAGCTGTTGCGGATCGAAACCCGCGGGACGCCGAACTCACGATTCGAAATCGGCGTGAAATTCCACTGCTACGAAGTCCTGCGGCAGCCGGCGCTAGAGACTATTGTGCCGAAGCCGATTGCTGGGGATGGCTCGCCAGGTACTGGCTCATTTCGCCGGCGAGCTGCGAGACGCCAGCTTTGACGTTGCGGTCCATCGCCTCGACGACATTCGCGACTGTCTTTCCATTGACCGGCTCGTCATGGTTGTAGGAGCTGGACCAGATCATCGAGTTGGCTTTCGGATCGTACAGCTCCAACTGAAATGAGAAGCGAGCGGAGAGGCCCGGCGATTGTACTTCGTCGAGCGCGTAGAGCTGGCCGCGGACGATGTAGTCGCCGCGGAGGTTGCTGCTGATCAGCGCGACGGAGCGGTAGTTGCCGGAGGCCCGCAGTGTCTTGATGACGATGTCCTGAAGCATCCCGGCAGGAGGCTCGGACCAGCGCTCGTATTCGTAGGTGCCATACTGCACGGTTCCGCTGCCATAGACGAGGCGATCTTCGCGATAAAGATCCGATGCGCTGATGCGGGAAACCAGAATCGTCGCGGGAATCTGCGGCGCGGATGAAGCAGCAGGCGCCGGAGTGGCGTCTAGCGCGTAATACTTCACTGGACGCGAGCCGCCGCAGCTTGCGACGGATGCACCGATCAGAAAGACGAGCGCGGCTTGCCGGATACGACGCGTCAACACTGTACGTTCCTCCCTGTTCCTGTCCTACTTCGGCGGCGCCTGACCCGGTACGCGCGGGGGAAGCCCGGATGCGCGAATCAGGGTGTACGGCCGCGTCTTGATCGTCTCGGTGAACTCGTTCATGTTGTCGGTGATGTGCTTCAGGTTGTCGAGAATCTCATCGAGATTTTCAGAGTTCGCGTTCAGCGTGCTGTTCAACTGGCCGGTGATGTTGACGGCCTGATCGAGCG
>DATNKM010000036.1:0-21308 GCA_035603395.1 Candidatus Acidiferrales bacterium | reverse complement strand
CATGCTCGTCATCATTCAGAAGGCCTGGAAGCTCGTCACCGCCGATATGGAGCGCTACCACGCGCTCTGGACGCAATATCATCCGAATGAAGAGGCGCCCAAGCCGTTCTGCTCCGGCTTCGTCTTCGTCGACGAAAGCGGTGACCGCGCCGAAGAGCTCGCCCGCAAATATCTGGCGCTCAATTACCGCACCGCACTCGAGCATTACGAAATGCTCGGAAAGCATTTCGATCAGATCAAGGGCTACGAGCGCTATTCGGACATGAGCAAATACTTGCGCGAAATCGGCGAGGATAAGGCCGTCGAGGATTACATCAACCTCATGGCCTGGGGAACTCCTCAGCAGGTCCTCGATCGATACGCGGACTACAAAAAGCTCATCGACATGCAGGGCGTGATGCCCAACTTGAATTTCGGGGGCATGCCCCACGAAGAAGTCCAGCGCAACATCGCCTGCTTCGTAAAGCACTGCATGCCGGAGTTGAAAAGCTGGCCCAGCGCCAGGTTAGCGGAACCAAAGGAGCTGGCCCTTACCGCCGTTTAGCATTGCCGGAAACGCGTGGAGCTGGAATACGTCAAGAAAGCCGAAATTGAGTTCGCATCGGCTGACCGTCGGACGAGTGGAAACATGCCAAAAGACTTGACACGTAGAGAGTTGATGCGTCGTTCGATTTCCGCGGGCGGCTTGTTTGCGGCCGGCTCGCTCATCCCGGTTTCGTCCAGGTCAGCCGATCAAGCTCCCGGACAGTCCGTCACCCAATCTCCGATTCAAACCGAAACCAGGGTTCCCGCGACAGTCGTTGACGGCAAGGTCGTCCAACCGCGAAGGGAACTCTCCGTTTTGCAAAAGACAAGCATCCTGATTGTCGGCGGCGGTCCGGCGGGCACGGCCGCCGCCTTTTCGGCCAAGCGGCTCGGCGTCGACGTCACTCTGGTGGAGAGGTACGGATATCTGGGAGGGCTCGCAACCGGCGGCCTCGTCCTGGGAATATTTCCGCTCTACGATCGGGATAAAAAGCAGGTCATCTTCGGCATCGGCGAAGAGTTGATGAAGAAACTGGACGTGCTCAAGTTCGGGATCATCGATCGCAACAAGGCGCCTATCTACCCGACAATTGACGCGGAGGCGTTCAAGTATGTCTTAGCGGACATGCTCCTCGATTCGGGGATCACCGCCTACCTGGATTGTTGGGGCGTCGACGCCATCGTGGATGTCAAAGGAGCGGTGAAAGGCGCCGTCTTCGAGAGCAAGTCGGGCCGCCAGGCCATCCTCGCCGATATCGTGGTCGACGCCTCGGGAGACGGCGACATGTACGCGGCCGCGGGCGCAGCATTTGAAAAAGTAAAAACCAACATTGGTCTGATCAGCCGAATCGGGAATATCGACGAGGTCGATATGGCCGTGGGACGAGGATCGGAAGATCCGGAGCATCCCGCGACGGGAAAGCCGAGCGACGGACGTCCCTCCAAGGGCCGCGTAAACGACTTCGGCGGTCACGCCGGGAACTCGACGCCCGCGCCCCAGGTGAACTGGCTCAATATGAAAGGACCGGTCGGAGACGCCCTGGACATCGCGGACCTGACGGCTATGGAGCTCAAGCATCGCCGCGGCACCTGGGGCAACGTCGAGAAGCTCCGTCAGAAGCCGGGAAACGAACAGGTCTACCTGGCGGAAACAGCTCCTCAGCTGGGTGTGCGGCTCAGCAGGCTCCTGGACGGCGTCAAGAAACTCACAGTCCAGGACATCCACAGTGGCGCCAAGTTTAAAGATGTCATCGGCTATTCCGGCGCGTATGCGAATGCTCCTGAATTCCAGATTCCTTACGGCTCCCTGGTCCCCTCGAAAGTCGAAAACGTGCTGGCGGCCGGACGATGCATATCGGCCGATTTCGAAGTTGCGGATATCACCCGGCTCATTCCGGTTTGCTGGGTTACCGGACAGGCCGCGGGCTTGGCCGCGGCATTGTGCATCCAGGACAAATGCAAGCCTCGCAATGTGAACGTGACCAAGCTGCAAAACCTGCTCCACCAGCAAGGGGCATATTTGGGATGACGTTTCTCGCGCGCGTTCCGCGGCGAGTGATTCAGCTGACTTGCTTCGTCGGCGCGGTCGTGCTGGTTTGGCCCGTGCTTCCGTGGGCGATCGCGCCTCGTTCCTTCGTACAGGCGAGTCCATTTGTTGCGTTGGCATCGAGCATCGCCACGCGCTCCATCAGCCTGGGAGTGGTTGTTGCGCTCGTCGTAGCCATCGCGAGTTCGTTTAAGAAGCGCTGGTTCTGCCTGTACCTTTGCCCCACCGGTTTCCTGCTCGAGAATGCCTCGCACGCAGGTCTGCGCAGGGCCCACTGGTGGAGCAAGTGCCCGCCGGTCGGCAGATATGTCGCGATACTCACCCTCGTAGGCGCCTTGGCGGGTTATCCCGTGCTGCTGTGGATGGATCCTCTGTGCATTTTCAGCAGCCCCTTTGCCGTGAACAAGGCGACGAACCCGATCTCCGTGATTCTCGTCTGCCTCGGCCTCGGCGTTCTGGTGGGTGCCACCCTGATATTCGGCATGCTCTGGTGCGTCCGGATTTGTCCTCTCAGCGGACTGCAGGACATGCTGTTCTTCACCCGGAAAGCGCTGTGGACTAAATTGAAGTTGAGTGCGGCGCCACGGAAGTTCGGTGTCGCGCGGCGCGTGTTCTTCGCCGGCGCGGGCGGAGCGTTGCTCGCCTTCTGGGCTCGCCGGCTCGGAGCGGCGCGCTACCGCAAGAGTGACACGCTGCTGCGTCCCCCCGGCGCCGTCCCGGAGGATCGTTTTACTGGCCTGTGCATCCGTTGCAACAACTGCGTGCACGCCTGTCCGTCGAAAATTATTCGCCCCGATACCGGACATGAGGCGGGCTTGGCGGGCTTCGGCGCGCCCCTCATTCGATACGAAAGTGACTACAAGTATTGCCTGGAAACGTGCAACGCCTGCACCCAGGTTTGCCCCACCGGTGCGTTGACGCCGCTGGATCTGCCGCGGAAGAACCAATACGTCATCGGCGAAGCGCTCGTTGATAACGGTCTCTGCCTTACGGCACTCGGAAAGAAGGAGTGCGACGCGTGCGAGCTCGCGTGTCCCTATGATGCGGTGAAAATCACCTGGGACGAGGAACAGTACATCGCCTACCCCGTCGTCAACGACAAGTGCACCGGCTGCGGAGCCTGCGAGGTCGTCTGCCCGACCAACCCCGTCAGAGCCATTCGTGTGTGGACCCAGAAGCCCGCCTGATCGGCGAAGCCAACGCCGTCGAGAACGACAGGCCTTTGCCTTCGTACGGCGCCGATGCCTTTCCTCGCCGTCATTCTGGGCGGAGCGGCCGTACGTTCGTTCCGGCAAATCCGGAACGTCCGGCTACGCAGTCGAAGAATCGCTCCTCGTTTTTTGACCGCGTTCGCGGTGTCGGTCGTTCCTGCCTAGCGCCGCGCTCGCCAAATCAAAATAACTTGCAGCCGCCACCGCATAGGTGCAGTAAGATTTCGCGCCATGCCAGGAATTCGCATAGGCACGAGTTCCTTCATCGCGGACGGATGGAAAGGCTCCTTCTACCCGGAGAAGATGCAGCCGCGCGACTTTCTAACGTATTACGCGACCCAATTCGACACGGTCGAGGTCGATTCAACGTTCTACCACTCCCCACCAGCCAGCACCGTGATGGGCTGGAACGCGAAAACACCGCAAGGCTTCGTCTTCGCACTGAAAATCCCGCAGGTCATCACCCACGAAAAATGCCTTGTCGATTGCCAGGATGAATTCCGGGCGTTTCTAAACTCCGCCGATTTGCTGGGCGACAAGCTTGGGCCGATGCTTTTTCAGTTCGGTTACTTCAACCAAAAGGCCTTCGCATCCGGCGAAGATTTCTTGGCGGTTCTCAAACCATTTCTCAAGAAACTGCCGAGAGGCTACCGATTCGCTATGGAAATCCGAAACAAGAACTGGCTGAACGCGGAGTTCGCCGACTTGCTGCGCGAACACAAGATCGCGCTGACGCTACAGGACCAGGCATGGATGCCCCTGCCAGCCGCGATGAATTTCGACTACTACACCGCAGATTTCACCTATTTCCGTCTCCTGGGCGATCGACAAGGGATCGAGAAACTGACGAAGACTTGGGATAAGGTGATCATGAATCGATCGAAAGAGCTTCGGAGTTGGGTCGATGTCTGTCACCAGGCCACGCATCGCGGCGTTTCTGTCTGGATCTACATCAACAACCACTACGCGGGTCACGCGCCTAAAACGGTCGCTGACTTTCTCACGCTCTGGGACAAACCGAAGTAGCACGAGTCATTCGCTTAGTTTTGGTTTTTGTTTGGATTAAGATTCTTGGGCACCGCAGGGTCGCCTGATCCCGGAGCGTATCCGGGAACATCCCTCCTCGACCCGCATCTCTCAGGACGAATCACCCGTCAAAACCCACGAATCAGCTCGGACGAAGGGCAGCGCCATACAAAGTCATGTTCGGCCGAGCTCATTAAAAAAAAACGATCGGCACCCATGCGAAGTGACACACAAACTGGAAGTTGCGGACGTCTGTTCGAGCGCGAAATTTCTGATCCGGAACGCGCCGGGCAGGCAAAATGGGTGGGACACCGTCGCACCTTTTTTCACCGCAACTCAAACAAAACACACCGTGGGCACTCCCGACAGGTGGGGCAGTTTTGCGACGTTGGCCGCGCGGCTCCTAACACTCGCCACGATCCAGCGGACACTGAATTCTTAATCGCGCTGCGGTTTGAAATACGTTACGGAGAGCGGGGGGAGCTTCAGCTTGATCGAGTAGGGGCGGTCGGACCAGGGGAAGGGATCGGCGCGGACGCCGCCGGCGTTGCCGATGTCGGAGCCTTCGTAATATTTCGAATCGGAATTGAAGATTTCGCTGTAGAAGCTGGCGCGGGGAACGCCGATGCGGTAATTTTCGCGGACCACCGGCGTGAAATTGCACACGCAGACGATGAAATCGTCGCCATTGCGCGCACGGCGAATGAAGGAGAGAACGCTGGCCGCAGCGTCGTTCACTTCCAGCCATTCGAAGCCGGACCATTCGAAATCGACTTCGTGGAGCGCGCGCTCGCGGACGTGCAGGTGATTCAAATCCGAGACGAGCCGCTGGACGCCGCGATGCGGCGGCGATTTTTCAAGCGACCATTCGACCGAGCTCGCTTCCCAGAATTCGTCGCGCTGCGCCAGCTCGCTGCCCATGAAATGCAGCTTCTTGCCGGGATGCGCGAAGAGATACGCGAACAGCAGTCGCAGGTTGGCGAATTTCTGCCAGTCGTCGCCCGGCATTTTTTCCAGCAGCGAACGCTTGCCGTGGACCACTTCGTCATGCGAGAGCGGCAGAATGAAATTTTCGTGGAAGGCGTAGAGCATGGAGAACGTCAGCTTGCCGTGATGGTACTGCCGGTTGATCGGGTCCTCGTGCATGTAGGTGAGCACGTCGTTCATCCAGCCCATGTTCCATTTTAGATCGAAGCCGAGGCCGCCGACGTAGGTGGGGCGCGAAACGGCGGGCCATGAAGTGGATTCTTCGGCAATGGTCAGCGCGCCCGGATGGCGGACGTGCAGGACTTCGTTGAGGCGCTTGATGAACGCGATGGCATCGAGATTTTCGCGGCCGCCGAATTGGTTGGGGATCCATGCGCCGTGCGGGCGTGAATAGTCGAGGTAGAGCATGGACGCGACGGCGTCCACGCGCAGGCCGTCGATGTGGTACTTGTCGACCCAGAAGAGCGCATTCGAGAGCAGGAAATTCTGCACTTCGTTGCGGCCATAGTTGAAGACGAGCGTGCCCCAATCGGGGTGCTCGCCCATACGCGGGTCGGCGTGTTCATAGAGATGCGTGCCGTCGAAAAACGCGAGGCCGTGCGCATCGCGCGGGAAATGCGCGGGCGTCCAATCGAGAATGACGCCGAGATTTTCCTGGTGACAGCGGTCGACGAAGTACATGAAGTCTTCCGGCGTGCCGAAGCGGCTGGTGACGGCGAAATATCCGACGGTCTGGTAGCCCCACGATGCGTCGAAGGGATGCTCCATGATGGGCATCAGCTCGATGTGCGTGTAACCCATCTGCTTCACGTAGGGAATCAGCTCGTCAGCGAGCTCGCGATAGCTGAGCCAGCGGCCGTCTTGGGCATGGCGGCGCCAAGAGCCGGCGTGCACTTCGTAGATCGACATCGGCGAATGGAGCCAGTCGCACGAGGCGCGTTCGGCGAGCCACGCGGAGTCCTGCCATTCGTGGCGGTCGATATTGCAGACGACCGACGCCGTTTTCGGGCGCAACTCGGACGCGAATCCGTAGGGATCGGATTTGAGGCCGAGATGATCGCCTGCGCGTGAAAAGATTTCGAACTTGTAGAGCGCGCCTTCGGCCAGACCCGGCAGAAAAATTTCCCAGATACCGCTGGCTCCACGGCTCCGCATCGGGGCGACGCGGCCGTCCCAGTTGTTGAAGACGCCGACCACGCTCACGCGCTTGGCGTTCGGCGCCCAGACCGCGAATTCGACCCCGCTGACGCCGGCATGTTCGCGGACGTGTGCGCCCAGCTTTTCGTAATTGAGGTAATGCGTGCCTTCGCCGGAAAGGTAGAGATCGTATTCGGTGAGGATGGGCGGGAAGGCGTAGGCGTCGTAGGTTTCGTATCCGGCGCCGTCGGGGAAGCCGAACCGTAGGCGATAGTCGATGGGGGCGATGGGCTCGTCGCCGGACATTTTCAGCGCGGCGGCGGGAAGGGTCGCTTCAAACAGGCCGATGGGATCGATTTTCGCGGCCGCGTAGGTGGTCTCCGCAGCGCCCTTACCCCAGACGAGGGAAAGCTCCCGCGCGTCGGGCCGTAAGCTGCGGATCGCCAGGACTTTCTGGCCGCCGCGTTCGATCCAATGCGGGCCGAGAAGGTGGAACGGGTCGGATTCACGCGCGGCGATCAGGGCGTCGAACTGGTCGGCGACGCGGTGCGCGTTCAGCAAATCCTCTTCATCCGGAATGTGATCGCTCGTGGTCATGGCCTTTCGTCATTTGTTCGCCAATGCGCGGCGCCTCCCAAGCCACATCCCATCTTACTCGGGGGATTCGGAAGGTTGCCATCCTGTTTTTAGGGGATGGCGCAGAATTACGGCCGCTTGAGTAAGAGTGCGCTTTGGCGCACGGGCGGCAGCCGCTGGTACCAACGTACCATTGTTGGTGCTGGTACCGGACCCTATAACTGAAGCGGGGATGTCCGCGGAGCTCGCGTAAACTCCGGCCCTACAGCTGTCTACAACTATGTCGAGCCAGAACTCGAAGCTTCAGGGGAAGCAAGCCGCTCCGACGCGTGCGCTCAAACGCGCGGATGGAAGCTCGTCTTTGCACGCGCCGGAGAGAGGTTCCGCTATTGGCAGCCACTCGGCGGTGGCCGACCGCCAGTTCGAAGTGCTTTTTTCCACCAACCCGCTGGCGATGTACATCTGCGATCACCGGACCCTGGAGATTCTGGAAGTCAATGCAGCGGCTGTGCGGCAGTACGGTTATTCGCGCGAAGAATTGCTCGGAATGAAGATCACCGAGCTGCGCCCAGCCGAAGATGTGCCTGCGTTCCTTACTTCGCTGCGCAAGAACGGGGCTTCGCCGAGCGGCGTGGGCCATGTGCGGCATCGCCGAAAAGATGGCGAAGTCTTTTCAGTGGACGTGACCAGTCAGGCGATCGCGTTCAATGGCCAGGATGCCGTGCTGGTCGTCACGCAAGATATCAGCCAGAGGCTGGCGGCCGAGCAAAAGCTGGCTGAGAACACGGCGTTCGCGAACGCGCTGACGGAGAACAATCCCCTGGCAATCGTGGCACTCGATTTGGAGCGGCGCGTGCGGACGTGCAATCCCGCATTCGAGCGGCTGTTTGGCTACACGCTCAGGGACATGGTGGGTAAAGAGCTTCCGTCTTTGCTGGCGCCCCGCGACGGCGAGCCGGAAATGGCCGGATATATGCGCCGGGTGATGGATGGCGACATCGTGCGCCACGTGGGAAAACGGCGGCGGCGGGATGGTTCGCTGGTGGACGTGCGGGTATTGGGCGTTCCTCTGATCGTCAATGGAAAACAGACCGGGACGTTCGGGATCTACGAGGACATCACCGAGCGTGGTGTGGCGGAAAAAGCCCAGCAGGCCGCCGAGGAAAAATATAGGCGTATTTTCGAAAGCGCCGTCGAAGGATTTTTCGAATCGACGCCCGATTGCCGGCTGGTCACCGTCAATCCGGCGATGGCACGCATCGCCGGGTATGCGTCTCCGGCGGAAATGATTCGCGAAATCTCCGATCTCGGAAGACCGCTTTACGCCGATCCCGCCTCGTACGAGGAACTGAAACGCCGCCTGGAAGCGGAAGGGACCGTTGAGGGTTTCGAATGCCCCATGCTGCGCAAGGACGGCAGCACCATATGGATGTCGATGAATGTACGCGCGGTGCGCGATGCGACCGGCGAGATCGTCAGCCATGACGGTACCGCCGAGGACGTTACGCAGAGCAAGCGCTCGGAATTGATCCGGCAGGTTACGACCGAGATCATTCACGCCGTCAGCGTGACGGAAAATCTGGACGCGCTGCTGCGGGTGATCCATGCGGCACTGAGCAAAGTGCTGGACGCAGCCAATTCCTTCGTGGCGCTGCGCGATCCAGCGACCGAGAAATTCTATTTTCCCTTTTTCGTGGACCGCTACGATGCGGCGCCGCCGCCGGGCGAGCTGCAGGATCTGGGCCGCAGCTGCACGTCCTACGTGTACCGCACTGGCGAAGCGGCGCTGATTTCACAGACGCGGTTTGACCAGCTGGCAAGCAAGGGCGACGTGGAGCTGGTTGGCACACCGTGTCCGTCATGGCTAGGCGCGCCGCTGCGGACGCCCGCGGAAACGATCGGCGTGCTGGTGGTGCAGAATTACGAGCGCGACAACGTCTACACGCAGCGTGATTTGGAGTTCCTGTCGTCCGTCGGCGGACAGATTGCGCTGGCGATCGAACGAAAGCGTTCCGAAGAGCGCGCGCGCGAAAGCGAAGCCCGATTGCGCGTGCTGATCGAGCAACTGCCGGCCGTGTTGTGGACCGTGGACAGGAACCTGCGATTCACGCGGGCGGAAGGATCGGGCTTGGCGCGGCTCGGTCTGAAGCCGAACCAGATCGTGGGCATGACGCTTTCCGAATATTTCGAAACGAACGACCAATCCTTCACGCCAATCGCGGCGCATTTGCGGGCCGTGTCCGGCGATCCAGTGACTTTCCCGGTCGAATGGAAAAAGGGCTCGTACGCCTGCCACGTGGAACCGCTGCGCGACTCCGCGGGCGAGGTGCAAGGCGCGATCTGCATGGCGCTGGATGTTACCGACCGCAAGCAGCTGGAGGAGCAGTTCCGGCAGGCGCAGAAAATGGAAGCTGTCGGCCGGCTGGCTGGCGGAATCGCGCACGACTTCAATAACCTACTGATGGTGATTCAGGGCTACGCGGATCTGCTGGCAGATCGTCTGCCGGTAGGAGAAGCGCTGCATCGGAACGCCGAGCAGATTCAGACCGCCGCGCAGCGCGCCGCGGCCTTGACCCAGCAACTGCTGGCATTCAGCCGCAAACAAATCCTGGCTCCCAAAATCCTCAATGTCCACACGGTCGTGGAGGATATGGAGAAGATGCTGCAGCGCCTGATCGGCGAAGATATCGAGCTCGAGACGGCGTCGAAACCCGATTTGTGGCTGGTGAAGGCGGACCGCAGTCAGATCGAGCAGGTGGTGATGAATCTGGCGGTGAACGCGCGGGACGCGATGCCCAAGGGCGGTCGCCTGATGATTGAAACCGCGAACGTGGAGTTTGACGCATCGGTATCGCATTCACCGGCCGTCGTGGCGCCGGGCAAATACGTGATGCTGGCGGTGACCGACAACGGTTGCGGCATGGATCAGAAGACGCAGACGCACATTTTCGAGCCGTTTTTCACCACGAAGGAAAAAGGAAAGGGAACGGGTCTGGGCCTGGCGACCGTTTACGGAGTGGTAAAGCAGAGCGGCGGCTACGTCTGGGTTTACAGCGAACCAGGCCACGGGACCACCTTCAAGATTTATCTGCCCCGCATTGAAGACGAGACGTTGACTGCTCCTCGCGCTACTAGAGAGAAACCAGAGGCGCTGCAGCGGGGCACGGAAGTAGTCCTACTGGTCGAGGACGAAGCGGGCGTCCGCGAACTGGCCCGCGAATATCTCGAGATGAGCGGCTACAAGGTAATTGTGGCGGCCGACGGCCACACGGCGATCGAATTGGCCGCGCTGCATAAGGGCGTGATCCACCTGCTGATGACCGACATGGTGATGCCCGGAATCGGCGGCCGCGAGCTGGCCGAACGGGTACAGGCCGCGCGACCGGATATCAAAATTCTTTACATGTCCGGCTACACTGATCAGGCTGTTGTTCATCAGGGAATCCTGGGCACCGACGCGCCGCTGCTGCAAAAGCCCTTCACGCTGGCCACGCTGACCGGCAAGCTGCGCGAAATCCTTGCCGCAGAGGCTGTTCGTTAATTTTTCCGCCACGCCTTCGTTTTCCATCCTGTCCTTGACGAATCGTCCCGGCATCGGCTCCGCTTGGCGTAGAATCTCCTCGCAGCTTTCACCGCCTAGCATCGATGACCTCTTCGTCGAGCCAACTCGCCAGTCCTGAAAAGCGATTGCTGGTTGCCTGCGCGCGGATGAAGGTTGAGCCCACGGTTGTGGATAAGATCCGGGAACTTTGTGCCGGGGCGCTCGACTGGGAATTCGTAGTCAACGAATCCGCCGTCAATTCGATCCTGCCGTTGGTGGCGCGGAATATTTCCGCGGTTGCCGCCGACATCGCTCCCGCAAAACATGTGGATCGTCTGACCAAGGGCGCACGCGCGAATGCGTTGCGCTGCCTCAGCCTGACTGCCGAGCTGATCAAGATCACCGATTTGCTGCGCGCGAGCGGCGTGCAGGCGATGCCCTACAAAGGTCCGGTCTTGGCTGTCGACGCATACGGCGACGTAACGCTGCGGGAATTCGAGGATCTGGACATCATCGTGCGGCAGCGAGACATGGCCAAGGCCGATGAGGTCGTGAAGAAACTCGGTTATCGGCCCAATCATCCCTGGACATTCGGTTCCGGTGCGAACTCGGCAGTGGTTCCGGGCGAGTACGACTATCGCGACGAGCAGCGCGGCATGCTCGTGGAGTTTCACTCGGAATTCACGCTGCGGCATTTTCCGGTGCGGCCCGATCTGGGTGAAATGTCGAAACGGCTGGTGTCGGTAACGATCAGCGGGCACGAAATTCCGACTTTTTGCCCGGAGGACATGCTGTCGCTGCTGTGCGTTCACGGGTCGAAGGATTTCTGGGAGCGGATTTCCTGGATCGCGGACATTGCGGAGTTCGTGCGGTCGCATCCGCGTCTCAATTGGGACGTAGTGCTGAGCCAAGCCGAAAGCTTGCAGGCCGGACGGATGGTGAATCTCGGCCTGGCGCTCGCAACCGGAATGCTGGGGGCATTGCTTCCGACGGAAATCGCGGCGCGCGTAGGACGTGACTCCGTCGCGGGAGATATTGCATCTGAAATAGCGCAGAGGCATCTGATTCGAGAGGCGCCGGAACGCGGGGCGGGCGAACGATTTCGGTACCGGCGCCGGATGTTAGCGGGAGGGTTTGCGGGTTGGCGCTACTCCATGCGGCTGACCACGCAGCCCGCCGATGAGGACAGCGCGGCGATGCGGTTGCCGCGTTCGCTCGCGCCACTCTATGTGCTGCTACGGCCATTCAGACTCTTGCGCCAGTACCGACCGAGCAGCGAGCGTTCCGAGCGGGGTCGCTAGGCGGGCTCGAAAGGCATTCGGCGATTTGGAAAACGGAGGAGCTTGCAGATGGAACTCGCACTGAAGGGCAAAGTGGTTGTGGTGACAGGCTCGAGCAAGGGAATCGGACGCTCGATCGCCGAAGCGTTCGCCCGCGAAGCGGCGCAGGTGGTGATCAGTAGCCGGAATGCCAAGGAGCTGGAGGCCACCGCTGCGGAAATGCGCAAGACAGGCGGCTCGGTGCTGGCGATCGCTTCGGATGTGACTACCGCGGAAGGTGCCCGGCGGCCGATCGAAGAAGCCGTGAAGAAATTCGGCACGGTCCACGTGCTGGTGAACAATGCGGGAGGGGCGGGCCGGTTCGGATCGTTCGACGATCTGACCGACGACGAGTGGATGGACGCATACAATCTGAACGTTTTGTCGGCTGTTCGCGCCACGCGAGCGGCGCTAGCGTACATGCAGAAACAAAAATGGGGCCGGATCATCAATATTTCATCCGAGTCCGGCGTGCAGCCCGACGCAATGATGCCGCATTATAACGCGTCGAAATCGGCGCTCAACAGCTTGACCAAAAGCCTTTCGAAAGCCTATGGCAAGGACAACATCCTCGTGAACACGGTGTCGCCTGCGTTTATTCGCACACCGCTGCTCGACGGGTTTTTGGCGCGAACGGCGAAGGATCGCAACGTGAGCGTCGCGGAAGCCGAGCAGATTCTGCTGCGCGAGTTTCGTCCCAATATCCTGCTGGGGCGCGCGGGCAAGCCCGAGGAAACGGCGGGGATCTGTGTCTTTCTGGCGTCGGACCAGGCGACTTTTATCACAGGTTCGAATTACCGGGTCGATGGAGGATCTGTAGCGAGTCTGTAATGAGGGCGAGAGGCTTCCACTGTTCGGCGGCCGCGCTCGCGCCGGTCGTTAGGAAGGTTCGCTTCCCAGCGCGGCGTGCGGTAAAATGACGTCGGATGGTCAGGAGAGTGACATGAGCACAACCACGAAAGTACCGGCCACGGCCCCGTCAGCCTCGCAGCATGAAAATCCACTGAAAGCCCTGCTTCGATACGGACAGTCGATCTGGTTCGACTACATTCGCCGCGACCTGATCACCAGCGGACAACTCGCGCGGATGATTCACGAAGATGGCTTGCGCGGCATGACCTCGAACCCCACAATTTTCGAAAAGGCGTTTTCTAGCAGCCCGGATTACACGAAGCCGCTCGGAGAACTCGCGCGACGAGGCGACCTGGACGCCAAGGGCATCTACGAAACTCTGGCTATTCGCGACATTCAGGACGCGGCCGATGCGCTACGAGAGGTCTACGACGCGGCGAAGCGGCGGGACGGCTACGTGAGCCTGGAAGTTTCACCGTACCTCGCGCACAAAACGCAGGAGACGAAGGACGAGGCGCGGCGGCTTTGGAAAAGCGTGGCGCGCGACAACGTGATGATCAAGGTTCCCGGCACGCCGGAGGGGATTCCGGCGATTCGCGAGCTGATCGGGAGCGGGATCAACGTCAATGTGACGCTGCTGTTTGCGCAGCAGGTGTATGAGGAAGTGGCTGAGGCTTACATCGCGGGTTTAGAGGATTGGGCGGCGAAGGGCGGGGATTTGAGCCGCGTGGCCAGCGTGGCCAGCTTCTTTGTGAGCCGCATCGATACGCTGGTCGACGGGAAAATCGCGGAGACACTGAAAAATCCGCCGGCGGGCGCGGATCCAGATTTGCTGAAGAGCCTGCAGGGCAAAGTGGCCATCGCGAACGCTAAGGTGACCTATCAGCTGTACAAGAAAATTTTCAGCGGGCCGCGATGGCAGGCGCTGGCGGCGAGGGGCGCCGGGACCCAGCGTGTTTTGTGGGCCAGTACGGGCACGAAGAATCCCGCTTATAGCGACGTGCTCTACGTGGAAGAGCTGATCGGGCCGGACACGGTTGACACGGTGCCGCCGGCGACGTTCGACGCGTTCCGAGCCCACGGCAAGCCGCGCGCGAGCCTGGAGGAAAATGTCGACGCCGCGCAGAAGACCATGGCCGATCTGGAGCGCTCCGGCATTTCGATGAAGGCGGTCACCGATCAACTGACCGAAGACGGCGTGAAGCTTTTCGCCAAAGCGTTTGAGGAACTCCTGGCCGCGGTCGAGAAACAGGCCAAAATCGCCACCTCGAAACAATGATCGACAAATTGCCGGAGCCGCTCGCCAAGGCCGTCAAAGGCACGCTCGAAGATTGGAAATTCAACAACAAAGTGCAGCGGTTGTGGGCGGGCGACGCATCGCTTTGGACCAATGCCGACGAGGGAAAATGGCTCGGCTGGCTCGGAATCGTCGACGAACAGATCCACAAAGTCGATAGCTTCCGGAAAGTGGCGCAGGAAATTCGCGACGGCGGTTTCACGCACGCCGTGCTGCTGGGCATGGGCGGCTCGAGCCTTTGCGTCGAGGTGCTGGAGCTCACCTTCGGCAAGATCGCCGGCCATCCCGAAATCCTGGTGAATGATTCGACCGATCCGGCCCAGATTCGAACGCTGGAATCGAAGCTTGACCTTGCAAAGACGGTTTTTATCGTTTCGAGCAAATCCGGGAGCACGCTCGAGCCCAATATTTTCAAGCAGTATTTTTTTGACCGCTTGAATCAAGAGATCGGCCCGGGCGAAGCGGGGAAGCGTTTCATTGCCGTCACCGATCCCGGCTCGCACATGCAGAAAGTTGCGGAGGGCGATGGATTTCGCCACGTGTTTTTAGGGTTGCCCTCGATCGGCGGGCGCTATTCGGCGCTGTCTGATTTCGGAGCGGTGCCGGGGGCGATTCAGGGCATCGACATTGGCAAGTTTTTCGAACACACGAAAAAAATGGTCGATGCTTGCGGCGCCTCCGTGCCCGCGGACCAGAATCCTGGCGTGAATCTGGGCGCGACTCTCGGGACTCTCGCCAAGGGCGGGCGCGACAAGCTGACGATTTTCACTTCACCGGGAATTGCCGATCTGGGCGCATGGCTCGAGCAGCTGTTCGCCGAATCTACCGGCAAGGAAGGCCACGGCATCATTCCCGTAGACCGTGAGCACATTGGGGCGCCGGATGTTTACGGCAGCGATTGCTTGTTCGCCTACCTGCGGCTCGAAGCCGATCCGGACACAAAGCAGGACGCCGCCGTCGCCGCGCTGGAAAAGGCCGGCCAGCCGGTGGTGCGCATCGTTGTTCCCAATATCTACGATCTGGGACAGGAGTTTTTTCGCTGGGAAATTGCGACGGCTGTGGCGGGCTCGGTCATCGGGATCAACGCGTTCAACCAGCCGGATGTCGAGGCGAGCAAGATTGAGACGCGCAAGCTGACCGAAGCGTATGAAAAATCCGGATCGCCGCCGTCGGAGTCTCCCGTGCTGCAGGATGCGGGCATCAAGCTTTTCACGGACGACAAAAACGCCGCGGCGCTGAAGCGGGCTGCCGGAAAAGACGCCACTCTCGCCGGCTATCTGCGCGCGCATCTGGGCCGCCTGAAAGCTGGCGACTATTTCGCCGTGCTCGGCTACATCCAGATGAACGACTCTCACCAGTCGCAGCTTCAGGCGATTCGCCACGCCGTCCGCGATAAATGCCACGTGGCCACTTGCCTCGGCTTCGGACCGCGGTTTCTGCATTCCACCGGGCAGGCCTACAAAGGCGGCCCGAATTCCGGCGTTTTTCTGCAGATCACGTGCGACGACGCGGCCGATATTCCGGTGCCCGAGCAAAAATATACGTTTGGCATCGTGAAGGCGGCGCAGGCGCGCGGCGATTTTCAGGTGCTGGCGGAGCGCAATCGCCGAGCGTTGCGCGTTCACCTGGGGCCGGACATCGCAGCCGGCCTCGATCAGCTTCAGCGGGCCATCCAGCAGGCACTGGCTTAGCCCGGTCTTCACCCATCGATCCAGCCAGTAGCCCTTTGGGAGGGGCCTTCGTGGATATCAGCGATTCGACAAACATTTCTCAGGATGCGCTTGGCGGTCCGGCAGGCCCGTGTGCGACGGTCATTTTCGGTGCGGGCGGCGATCTTACGAAACGCCTGCTGATCCCGGCGCTCTACAACCTCGCCGCCGGAAAATTGCTGCCGGAGCAATTCGCCATCATCGGCGTCTCGATCGAGCAATACAGCAACGATCAGTTCCGCGATCTGGCCACCAAGCTAATTCACCAATTCGCAACGCGTGAGGTCACCCCGGAGCTGTGGGATTGGTTCGTGAAGCGCATCTACTACGTCTCGGGCGATTTCCACGATCCGAAAACGTACGCGAAGATCACCGACACGCTGGGGCAAGCCGAAAAAGAGCACGGCACCGCGGGCAATGCGATTTTTTATCTTGCCGTGAGCCCGGAATTTTTCCCGGTGGTCGTGACGGAGCTCGGCAAGTCTGAGCTGACGAAGCAGAAAGACAACCAATGGCGGCGCGTGGTGATCGAGAAGCCGTTCGGCCACGATCTCGCGTCCGCGATCGAGCTCGATAAGACCATCGCGAAGGTGTTGGACGAAAAGCAGATTTTTCGGATCGACCACTACCTCGGCAAGGAAACCGTCCAGAACATTATCGCGTTTCGCTTCGCGAATGGAATCTTCGAGCCGATATGGAATCGCCGCTACGTCGATCACGTGCAGGTGACCGTCTCGGAGACGCTCGGCGTCGAGCAGCGAGGCGGATATTACGAGACCGCCGGCGCGCTGCGGGACATGGTTCCGAACCACATCTTCCAGCTCATCACCTTGTGCGCCATGGAGCCGCCGATTTCGTTCGAGGCCGACGCCGTGCACGACGAGCAAGTGAAGGTTCTGCACGCGATCCAGCCACTCAGCGGGGACGCGGCCGTGAAGGATGCGGTTTGCGGGCAGTACGGCGCGGGCGCCATCGACGGCAAGCCGGTGCCCGCCTATCGCAGCGAGCCACACGTGGCTCCTGATTCCCATACGTCGACCTTCGTCGCCATGGCGCTGCACATCGACAACTGGCGCTGGGCGGGCGTGCCGTTCTATTTGCGCACGGGCAAGCGCATGTCCGCTGTAGCCACGCAGATCGTCATCCGCTTCCGAAAGCCGCCATTTATGCTCTTCCGCAAGACTCATGTGGGCGGACTGCCCCCAAACGAGATCGTGATCGACATCCAGCCGGACGAGGGAATCTGCCTGAATTTCGAGGCCAAGGTTCCGGGGCCGGTCGTGAAGCTGGGCTCGGTGAACATGAGCTTCGCCTATTCTGACTACTTTGGCTCCATGCCGCAGACGGGCTACGAAACGCTGATCTACGACTGCATGATGGGCGATCCCACGCTGTTCCAGCGCGCGGATATGGTCGAGGCTTCATGGCGGGTGGTGCAGCCGATTCTGGACGCCTGGAAACCGCAGCCGCCGGAGGCTTTTCCGAACTACGCCGCAGGCTCCTGGGGGCCGGAAAAGTCGTTCGAGCTGCTGCGCCGCGACGGGCGCGAATGGCGCGATCCCACCGCCTGCAATCCTGTGAAAGCAGCCAAAGCCCCCCGTCCGCCCGCCGGGAAATGAGCGGAAAATGAATACGTCCTATCGCCTTTAACCCTGTCTGGGCGCCTGTTTTTGCTATAATCCGCTTCACTCAAAATGGACTTCGACCATCTGATCACATTCTTGGAGATTGCCAAGCAAGGCAGCTTTTCGCGCGCGGGGCAAAAACTCTACCGCTCGCAGCCCGCCGTGAGTGCGCAGATCCGCCAGCTCGAGCAGGAATACGGGCAAAAGCTCTTCGACCGCGTCGGCAAGTCCGTTCGGCTCACCGTCGCTGGCGAGGCGCTGCTTGAATATGCCGGTAAGCTGCTGACGCTGCGAAACGAGTCTCTGCGCGCCGTGGCCGACCAATCCAGTTCGCCGCATGGCACTCTGGCGATCGGCGCCAACGAGGCGACCTGCCTCTACGTGCTGCCTGAAATTTTTGCAGAATATCACCGCCGCTTTCCCGGCGTGCAGATCAGCATCTATCGCAATTTCAGCCACAAAGTGCTGGAGAAGGTCGAGGACGGCACGGTGGACGTGGGCATCGTGACCATGCCCGTGAAATCACCGAGCCTGAAAGTTCATCCGATTTTCCGCGATCGGCTGATGCTGATGGTCAGCCCTGCGAACCCGCTGGCCACCTACAAAACGGTGCGCACCAGCGACATCGCCGGGCAGCCGCTGATTTTTCCGAAGACCGGCTTCACGCGACAGGTTCTCGACAAGCAATTTCGCCCGTTCCGCTCGCGTCTGCGGATCACAATGGAGCTGGCGAGCGTCGGCATGATCAAGCGATTCGTGGCGGCCGGTCTCGGGGTTTCGTTGATCAGCGAAAAATTTGCGCAGGACGAAGTGCGGGCGGGACAGGTAAGGCTGATTCCGGTTTCCGACATGGAAGTGTGGCGGGAACTGGGTATCGTTTACCGCCGCGACCGTACGCTTCCGCGTTCCGCTTCAGCCTTCGTCGCGCTGGCACGCCACGGAATCGGCGAGAACACCGCCGAGCCGGAAGCCAAAGTCGCCGCGCACAAGCGCTAGCTGACGCTAAGTCGCCTTTTTCAACTGCTTGTACAGCTCGTTTGCCGCTAGAAATTCTTCCTTGAGTTCCTTGCGCGCCAGATTCGTACGCAAGTAATCGACCGCCTGAGCGAGCCGGTCGAGCGCACGCGACACGTTATCCGTATTCGTCAGCAGGATATCGCGCCAGATATCGTAAGGGCTTCCCGCCAGCCGCAACATATCCTGGAGGCCCGGGCCTGCGAGCGAAAGCGGCAATCCGGTTTCGTCCGTTTCATCCTGCACTACGCGAGCCAGGGCTACCGAAAGCAGCTGGGGCAGATGGGAGACGATTCCGACCCCCCAATCGTGCGTTTCAGGATCGGTCCAGACAGGCCGGGCGCCGATCGCCTCAATCATTTCCTCGAAAATCTTCTCGCGCGCACCGACCGTGGCTTCCGGGCCCATTAGAAGGTACGGCATTTTGTGAAACAATTCCGGATCGGCGTGATCGATTCCCGAATGTTCCTTCCCTGTCATGGGGTGCGCGCCGAGAAACTTCGCGTCACCGCGAAAGTGGTCTTTCGCCACGCGGCAAATCAGGGCCTTCGTGCTTCCGGCGTCTGTGACAAGTGCGTGCGGCTCGGCATGCTTGGCAATCGTGGCGAGAGCCTCAATCGAGGCGCCAATCGGGAGCGCAAGATACACGAGATCGGCGCCCCGCACAGCGCTCGCGATATCGGCCGCGGCATCATCAATCGCGCCGAGCGCACGCGCTTGGACGAGCGTAGACGCGCGATCGTAGCCGATGACCGAAATGCCGGCGAACCGCTTTCGCAGCGCCAGAGCAAACGAGCCGCCTATTAGTCCTGTCCCAACGACGGCAATGCGACGGAAAGGCATTGGATCCACCGCTAATCGCGTGTGGTCATCATGAAAGCGGCTGCGGCGAAGGCGGAACACCGATAGCGGTAGGGGCCATCACTTCTTGCCCTTACCGGCTACTGCGGTCTCCGGCTTGATCCACGACATTTGCGCGCGCAGCTCCCGGCCCACTGCTTCGATCGGATGATTCTTGTCGCGATCGAGCAGCTTCGAATAGGTCGGGCGGCCCGCCTGATTTTCAAGCACCCATTCGGTGGCGAACTGGCCGGTCTGGATTTCGGTGAGAATTTTCTTCATGTTCGCGCGGACGTGATCGTCGATTACGCGATTGCCGCGCGTCAGGTCACCGTACTTCGCCGTCTCGCTGACAAATTTATGCATCTCCGCGATGCCGCCCTCGTAAATGAGGTCGACGATCAGCTTCAGCTCGTGCAGACATTCGAAATACGCCGACTCGGGTTGATAGCCGGCCTCGACCAGCGTCTCCCATCCGGCCTGAATCAGCGCTCGCGCGCCGCCGCAGAGCACGGCCTGCTCGCCGAAAAGATCGGTTTCCGTCTCTTCGGCAAACGTGGTCTGAATGACGCCGGGACGCGTGCCGCCGATGGCGTGCGCGTAGGAAAGCGTGCGGTCGAAGGCGTGGCCGGATGCGTCCTGATGGACGGCGATCAAGCAGGGAACTCCGCGTTGCGCTTCATATTGCCGGCGAACGAGGTTACCCGGGCCCTTCGGCGCGACCATGGCCACGTCGACGTCTTTCGGCGGCGCAATCTGGCCGTAGTGAATGTTGAAGCCGTGCGAAAAAAGCAGCATGCAGCCGGCCTTGAGATTCGGCGCAATTTCACTCGAGTAGATTTTCGCCTGAGCGATATCGGGCGCAAGCATCACGATCACGTCCGCGCCTTTCGACGCCTCCGCCGGAGAGACAAGCTGCCAGCCGTCCTGCTCGGCCTGTTCCCACGATTTTCCGCCTTTGCGCAGCCCGACTACCACGTTGAGTCCGCTATCGCGCAGGTTCAGGGCGTGCGCGCGTCCCTGGCTGCCGTAACCGATCACCGCGATGCGCTTGCCTTCAAGCGCCCTCGGATTTGCATCCTTTTCCCAGAACATCTTTGCCATCTGTCTTCTCCTTGGAATTGCAGAACATTTCAGGCGTTTGTCACGGCGCCTTCGGAAGCCGATGAAACCAGCTTCGCGTATTTCGCCATCACTCCGGACTTGTATTTCGGCGCGGGCGGTTTCCAGTACGAGCGCCGTTCGTCGAGATTCGCTTCCACGTCCAGGCGTCGCGCCTTCACGTCGAGCGTGATCTTATCGCCGTCGCGCACGAACGCGATCGGACCGCCCTGCGCGGCTTCCGGCGCCACGTGGCCCACCATCAGCCCGTGCGTTGCGCCGCTGAATCGGCCGTCGGTAAGCAGTGCGATCGATTCGCCGAGGCCCTGGCCTACGAGCGCGCCCGTCACCGCGAGCATCTCGCGCATGCCGGGACCGCCGCGTGGCCCTTCGTAGCGGATCACGACAACGTCACCTGCCTTGATCTGCTGCTTTTGCACGGCCTCGAACGCCGCTTCTTCGCAATCGAACACGCGCGCCGGACCGGTGTGGAAGACACGCTCGTGGCCCGCCAGCTTCACCACGCAACCCTCCGGAGCGAGCGAGCCGCGCAGAATGGCGAGGCCGCCGTCTTTCTTGATCGGGTTCGCGAGCGGGCGAATCACTTCCTGCGACGGCGTTTCCTTTACTTCAGCGATCTCTGCGAAAAGATTTCGCCCGGAAGCCGTCGGGCCGTCCTGCAGCAAGCCAGCTTCTTCGAGACGTTTGCCGAGCAGCCTCATTCCGCCCGCATGAAACATATCCGGGGCCGTAAATCGGCCGCCGGGCTTCAGGTCGGCCAGCAGGGGGGTCTTCGCTGAAACTTCGTCGAATTCGTCGATCGTCAGTGGCACGCCCGCATCGCGCGCGATTCCCAGGAGATGAAGCACGGCGTTCGTCGAGCCGCCCGACGCGGCGACTGACGCAATCGCGTTGTGCAGCGACGCGTGGGTGATGATCTGGCTGGGGCGCAGGTCTTTGCGGAGCAATTCCATCACTTTCTTGCCGCAATCGACCGCGACT
>DATNKM010000033.1:0-12184 GCA_035603395.1 Candidatus Acidiferrales bacterium | reverse complement strand
AAATAGGCGTCGCCGAGACGAATGCCAGAAAACATGGGATTGTCCTGGCGGAAGCTGCCGTGAGTGGCGATGTGGATGTACTGACTGTGCTCGCCTTTTTCGCGCAGAGCGGCATGGTTGGCGGCGGCGCCGACGATCAGCTCGGCCTTGGGCAGCGCCCTCGAGACGGCTTGCACTTCCTCGAGAATGCGCGGCGCGCGCTCATCCGGCACGCCCATGATCAGCGAGTGTCCAGCGGCCAGGGCCGGCTTGCGCTGGCAATGGGCGTAAACGCTCGAGCTCGGTGCGTAGGAAATGGTGAATGAATCGATGAGATATTGCTGACCGTCGAAGAGCGCGTGGAACGGCACGTAGTGCAACATGCCATGCGGCACGATCACGAGGTGCTGGGCCCGAATGCGTTCGCGAAACGGAGCCACGAGCTCCAGATAAAGCTGGGCGAGGTGGGATTGCACCGCGCCGAGCAAGGAATTGGCGAAGGACTTCATGTATTCGCTGCCGAGTCGGAATTTCGATATCTGAAATTGCACCATTCGGAGGAGGTTCACGATGCGCGAGACAGGAGTGGCGGGAACGATTTCAAGCGAGTTCGCGGTAAGGATCGCGGCGACGAACCGGTCCTTCACACTGAAGTATTCGATGACGGCGGCGTCCCGCGGCAGGAACTCGCGGATGGTCTTAAGCGACGCGATGGCGGGTCCGATCGCTGCGTCCAGTTCGGTCTGCGCGGGCGGTAATTCGCGGAAGGCGCGCAGGAGTTCGTTTTCGTGCGCGAGCGCTTCTTTCTGGAGCTGCTCGATGCGCTCGCGGGACGGAGTTTCCTTGCGCAACTGCTCGTTCTCGATCCGGCGGTAATACCAATTCAAATCCTCGCGCATTCCGCGGATACGGCGAACCAGACCGCTCTGCCCCGCGTCGTCGGCCGGCAATCCGGGGCCATGCTGCACCAGGAGCTCGGCCAGACTGCGTGATTTCGCCAGTTCCATGTAGCCGAATGATTCCTCGGCGGAATTCGGCCGGATGCTCTCGTCCAGACAGAGTTCGACGAGGCATTCGTACACTTCCAAACGGTTTTTCATGAATGCGATTTTCAATTCCTCGCCGTGAAGGCTGCTGCGCAGGGTTTCAAGTGCTTGGCGGGCGCGCTGGAATGAATCGTAGGCGGCGCGAACGTCGCCGGACGTCTGTTGCGCTTGTCCCATCAAGAACTCGGCCTGATAGCGCAACACAGGAGCATCAACCTTTTCGAGGCGCTTGAGTGCGAGGCCGCATTCGGAGCGGGACGCCGCAGCATTGCCCGAGCGGAGGCAGATGCGTGCCAGAAGCAGGTGGCAGAGGACGGCTTTGCCCGGCAAGAGCGACGAGTCGAAGAAGCCGGCGGCGGCCGAGCACAGGCGGCGCGCCTCGAATAAGCGGCCTTCGTCATAGAGCACGACCGCCTGATAGAGATCCGTCAGCCACGGCCACACGAGATTTTTCTCGCGCACGAATTTAGGACGAGCCTGCGCGAACAGGTCGAGCGCAGGAAGCGGCTTGCCAAACTGACTGAGCGCCATGGCTTCGTTGGCCTGGCATTTGGCTTCTTCGTAGCCCATGCCGAGCTTTTGAAACCGCTGGTACCCATCATGGGCAGTTTCGAGGGCCTCGGCGCTGAGGTTCAGCTCGAGATAGATTTCGGAAAGATCGAAGTCGCAGAGAGCTAGGACGTATGCGTCGCCATTTTTTTCGCATTCGAGCCGGGTGGCACGGAGCATTTCGATGGCCCGGCCGTATTCGCCACGAAGGTAGTACAAGTAGGCGATGTTGTAGTCGGCCTGCGTGACCAGTAGTGCCATACCCTGCTGGACGCACATTTCACGGGCGCGCTGGTAGGTGGCGAGGGCGCGCGGAAAATCGTTGAGGGTGATGAGACAAACCGCCATGTTGTAGAGCGCGACCGCGAGGCCTTCGGAATCGCGAAGCGGAACGAGGGCTTCATAGGCGCGCTCGTAACAAGCGAGGCCTTCCTCAAAGCGGTCCTGGCGGTGGTAGACGTTGCCGAGATTGATTTCGACATGCGCGAGGCGCTGACGGTCGCCGAGCTCGGCGAAAATCTTCTTGGCGCGTTCGGCGGCTTCGAACGCCTGGTCATAACGCCCCAGCAGGATCAGCGGTTGAATGGAAGGAATCAGCGTGCGACCTTCCTCGGTGGCGTTGCCGATCCGGCGAAAAATCTTGAGAGCCTGCTCGTGGAAGACCAAAGCCTTGCGATTGTCGCCGAGGATGCTGACACCGTTGCCCTTGGATCGCAGAGCACGGCCGAGTATTTCCTGGCTGCCAAGGCGACGGGCGATGACGATGGCTGACTCAACGAGCGAGAGGGCCTGCTTGGTGTCGACACGCAGCCTAGCGCGAGCCACTTCGTTGAGCTGCTGGCCGACGGACTCCCGATATAGCTTTCGGCGCGCGAGAAATCGCGCGCGCGCAGCGGTATTGCGGAGTTTCGCAAGTTCGCCGAGTAGCTTTTCGCTTAGCGGCGTTGTTCGCTCCGCCGGTTTCACAAAAAGCCCACTTTCTCGAACTCCTTGCGCGCACGATCGAGGCAGCGCTGGCGAATGAAACCGACCGAGCCGGTCGCGATTCCGAGAGCGCGAGCAACCTCCGCGTACGGCCGGGCGGGCTCCTCGAAGAAAAGCATGCGGATCAGCTCCTGGCAGCGATCTGGCAGCGCCGCGAGCACCTGACGTAGCTTTTGCCCGTCTTCCGCTTCGCGCAAGATGCGCTCGGCCTGGGCGGGAGTGCTCTGTTCAAAGGAGGGATCGTTCGGATCTGTCACATCGGTACGCTGCTTTTCGCGCTTACCGTGGAAGCATTTGTGCGCCGTGATCTGGATGATCCACTTTGGCAGCGCTTCGGGCTTGCGAAGCTTCGACAACTCGGAAAGAAGCTCGAGGCACACGGCCTGAAATATGTCGGTCGCTTCATCGGGCGAAAAACCGTACTTCACCGGAATCGAGTAGATCAGGCGCTTGTATTTGTCGATGAGCGCGGACCAAGCCTCTTCATTGCCTTTGAGACATTCAGAGACCAGCTTGCGGTCGGGCCAAGCCTTCCACTTGTCGGATTGGGTCGAAGCGGGTTGAGGGGACATGGGAGCCGCGTCTATCGGCTTTGCTTAATGTAAAGCTGATCGATGTTCCACAGCGTGTATGGATCCATGATGGCGGGCTGGAGGTTTCCCACGCGATCGCTCGCGCCCACCAAGATGTCCGGCCCTACCAGGCAAATGACCGGTAGATCCTCGGCGACAATTTCCTGCACGCGGTCGTACAGGCGCTTGCGTTTGGAAGAGTCGAGCGTGACCTGCTGCTGCTCCATCAGGTGATCCATCTCGGATTCCCAGGGCGTGGCCGGCTTCGTTTGACTGGGATGCCAGAGATGCGTATCGCCGTTGGACATCCATACGTTCATCTCGGAGGTTGGGTCTGCGTCTCCGCTGACGAGACCCATGATGGCGGCCTCGTAGTCGTAGCTCGTGAGCAGGCGGTCGACCATGGAGTGGAATTCCAGTGTCACCACCTGAACGTTTATTCCGAGAGGCTTCAAGTCGTCTTGGATGAGAGTCGCGATCTTCACCCGCTGCTGGTTCGAGGAACTGGTGAGGATCGAGAATTCGACGACGCTGCCGCGAGCGTCGACGAGCGTGCCGTCGGGTTTCCACGAGAATCCTGCGGATTTCAGGAGCTCGCGCGAGCGGTCGAGCGATCGGGTGGCATGAGGGATCGCCGGATCGATCCACAGCTTATTTCCGGGCGTTACCTGGGTCCACAGCGGCGCGGCGCGGCCGCCGTACACCAGACGGACGAGGCTATCGCGGTCGATCGCCGCGGAAACCGCCTGGCGAAAGCGCACATCCTGAAACCACGCCTGCTTCCGGACGATCTCGGGAAGCGATTTTGACGAAAGATCGTTGAGGTTGAAGAAGAGAAAATTGTATTCAAGGCCCGCGCCCAGATCGTCGAGATGGTAATGCCGGGAGGACTGCTGCTTTTCCAGGACCGCGTAGTTTTCCGAGCTGAGGTGCGTGAGCAGATCCGTGTCCCCGGCCTGAAACCGAATGGCCTGAGCATCTTCGCTCGCCACGAACAGGAAGACTACCTGATCCACGTAGGGCAGGCGTTGGCCGCTGCGATCCAGCTTCCAATAGTAAGGATTGCGATCCAGGACGATGCGCTGACCGGGGACGTATTCTTTGAGTTTGAACGGGCCGAGGCCGGCGAATTCGGCAGGCGACATTCCGATGCCCCAGGCTTTGTCGAACGCGCCGCTCTGGTAAGCGCCTTCGAGCAGATGGCGGGGCAGGATCGCGAAGCCGTCGAAGAGGCGTTCGGCGGCGGCATACGGTTGGGCCAAGGCAAATTGAACTGTATAGGCGTCGATTTTGCGGACGACGATTGGTTTTCCGCCGACTACCAACAGGTCGCGCTGCGGCGAATCTATTTTTTCGTCGAGATAGAGGTCGAAGCTGAAGATCACGTCGTCGGCGTCGAGCGGTTGACCGTCGGAGAAGCGCAGAGCCCGCCGCAGATGCAGCGTGTATAGCCTGCCGTCGGGAGAGACGGTCCAGGATTTCGCGAGGGCCGGCTCGGTTTTCTGTGTGGCGCGGTTGATGTCAATAAGGTCGGCCGTGAGGCAGCGGATTACGTCGCGTGAAGTGGCGTCCTGGGCGAGGACCGGGTTCAGAGTTTTGGGCTCCGAGCGCAGCGCGACGACGATTCTGCCGCCGGGGTGGCCGGGGGCGTTGGAGGTGATCAGCGCCTCCTCGATCGGTAGATCGGAAGCCGAGGGCCGAGCGGCGGCAGAAACGCACGCGCAAGCAATTGCCACGGCAATCGCGAAGAGGCGGCGCGGCCTGGCATTCCCCATAGTTCAAATTCTGGCAAAGAATAGAGATTTTTAAAGCTGGACGGACCGGAAGCGTTCCTGGAGTGCATTGGCTGCTGCGTAATAGAGGAGGAAAACGGGGACCAGCAGGACGGCGGGAAGGAACATCCACCAGTAGCTGGACAGGACGTAATACTGCTGGAGCGAGGAGAGAAGGCTGCCCCAGCTGGGAGTCGGCTCGCTGACGCCGAGGCCGAGAAAACTGAGCGTGACTTCGGCGAGGACGTATTGGGGAATCAGTAGAGCGAGCTGCGTGAGAATTACACCGGAGGCCTGCGGCAGGATGTGGCGCCCGAGGAGATAGAAATCGGAGGCGCCGAAGCCGCGGGCGGCCAGAACGAAATTGCGTTCTTTCGCGCTGAGTACGACGCCGCGGATCAGCCGAGCGGGTCGGGCCCAACCGAGGAGACCCATCACGGCGACCAGCAGCAGGAAGACTTGCCAACCGGCGATGTGCAGCGGGAGAACCGCGCGGACCGCGAACAACAGATAGAGCCACGGGAGAGCGACGAAGAGTTCGCCGGTGCGCATCAGAATTTCGTCGATCCAGCCCCGGTAGTAGCCAGCGAGCGCGCCGACGGCAATGGCGATCGTCAGGGCACCTGCGGCGGCGAGCAAACCGGCGAGGAGCGAGATTTGGCCGCCGTAAAGGAAGCGGGAGAACTGGTCGCGGCCGTAAGCGTCCGTGCCCATCAGGAAGATTTGGCTTGGCGCGCGGACGCCGAATAGGTGGCGCGTGGCGGGGAGTAGACCTGCGATTTTGTATGGCGCGCCGGCCACGAAGAATTCGAGCGGATGGATCTGCGACGGATCGATTTCATAACCGGTTGGGTCGAGCGCGTCGGTCTTCAGGCCGTAGACGAACGGGCGCCCATGAATTTTTCCGTGGGCGTCGACGAAATGGATTTGGGCTGGGGGCGCGAAGGTCAGGTCGCGATTCTGCGAGGAGAAACCGTAGGGCGCGATGAAGCCGGCGAAGAAAATGAGCGCGTGAAGGACCGCCAGCAAGATGATCGTGAGCCGAAGTGTATGCCTGAGCGTCACGTCCTTACTCCGTTCGAATCCTGGGATCGGCGGCCAACAGCAGCAGGTCCGCCAGCAAATTTCCTGCCACCAGAAAAATAGACGAGAGCATCACGATCGCGACCACTACGTACAGGTCGCGCGCGAAGATCGATTCGACCATCAGCGCACCGAGACCAGGCCAGCTGAGAACGATTTCAGCGATCACCGACGTGCTGAGCATCGTGGCCAGCGAGAAGCCGAGCAATTGGATCAGCGGATTCGACGCGACGGGCAGCGCGTAGCGAAATAGAATGCGCAAGCGCGGAATGCCGTGGCCGCGGGCCGCGCGGACGAACGGCGCTTCGAGAACCTCGATCATGGCAGCGCGGACGTGACGCACGAGCATGGGCAACATGGCGAGTGCGAGCCCGAATGCCGGAAGCACGAGGTGGAACGCGATGTCCGTGAACGTGCTCCAGAAGCTCGATTCGTCGTCTGCGGCTGAGGTCATGCCTCCGGTGGGAAACCAGCCGGTTCGGACCGCGAGCAGCAGCAGCGCGAGGAAAAGCAGAAGGTCGGGAACGGTGAGTAGCGCGGAAGTGGCGAGCTCGGCTGCGCGGTCAACCGTGCGACGGCGTTTCGCGGCGCTCCAGATGCCGATGGGGAGCGCCAGCAGCCATGCAAGTGCGGTCGCTGTACCCGACAGGAGAACAGTATTGCGCGCACGAACGCCGATGAGCGGACCGACGGCGCTGTTCGAGGCGAGCGAATAGCCGAGGTCACCTTGCAGCGCGCCGCGCAGCCAGAACGCGTAACGCACGGGGAAGGGGCGGTCGAGGCCGTATTGCGCGCGAATTTTATCGACCGTCTGGCTCGAGATCTGCGGATTCAGCCGGAGCGAGTCGAAATAGTCGCCCGGGGCCATTTGGAGCAGCGCGAATGAGAAGAACGAAATCGCGAGCAGCAACAGGATCGCGTGGATGAGTCGTCGACTGAGGTATTTCATCGTTTTTCTCTAGGCGAACCTGTCCAGCACGATGGATTCAAGCGACGGCATCGCTAGGAGCAGCTCGCGCGTGTAGGAGTCGCGTGGCTCGGCGAAGAGTTTCGCCGCGGGTTGCTGTTCGACCACCCTCCCTTCGTTCATCACTGCGACTTCATTGGCGAAATGGGCGACTTGGCGGAGGTCGTGTGAGATATGCAGATAGGTCAGCGAATGCTCGCGCTGGAGATCAGCGAGCAGTTTCAGAATCATTTCCTGATTCGCCAGGTCAAGGCTCGCCAAGGCTTCGTCCAGAATCAAGAGCTTGGGCGCCAGGACGAGAGCTCGGGCAATGGCCAGGCGCTGGCGCTGTCCCCCGCTGAACTCCATGGGCCGCTTATGTTCGGAGCCTGAGGGCAAGCCGACGCGGGCGACCCAGCCGAGGGCGAGGTCGCGCTGCTCGGCTTTGGAGCAGCGTTTCTGAATCTTGAGCGGTTCGGCGACGATCTCGAGCGCCGTCATTCCCGGATTGAGTGCCGAGGCGGGATCCTGGAAGATCATCTGGATCTGGTTTCGCACCGCGAACAGTTCGTGTGGCGCGAGTTGGAGAATATCTCGGCCTTCGAACCAGATTTCGCCCTCCGTCGGCTTTTCCAGCAATGCCAGGCAACGGGCCAGCGTCGACTTGCCGGAGCCGGACTCACCGATCAGCGCAAACGTGGTGCCACGATCGATGGTCAGGCTCGCATCCTGCAAGGCGGTCACTTCGGATTTTGCGCGCGAAATGGGACGGCGCTGGACGTGGCTCTTCTTCAGTCGCTTGATTCGCACCAGCGGGCTGCGGATTTCGCGATCGAGCGATTTGCTCGTCGCCATTTGTGTGCTGGGCGTCATGGCGCGATCCCTTGGGGCGCTAGGCGCTTGCTCTCGGCCGGTTCGCAGTCGCCGATTGCCGGCCGCCTTCGCAGCATCGCCCCTGTGTACGGGTCGGCAGGATTCGCATAGAGCCGGTCGAAATTACCTTCCTCGACGACGCAGCCATCACGCATCATGATCAAACGATCGGCGAGGCTCGCCTGGATTTCCGGCGTGTGGCTGATGAGCAGCAGCGACATCCTCAACCGCCGTTTCAGGTCGCCGAGCAGCGCGATGAAATCGGCTTGGCTGCGCGCGTCGAGTGATGCGGTCGGCTCATCGGCGATCACCAGAGCCGGCCCGCAAACCAAGGCTTGCGCGAGGACCACGCGCTGCAGTTGCCCACCGCTCAGCTGATGCGGATACGCAGCGAAGATTCGGTGCGTAGGCTCAAGACCTACGCGGGCCAGGATCGAGTGCGCCTCCTCCCGGCACTTTTCCCAGCTCCATTTCTTGTGCCCGTGGACCACTTCGGCGATTTGCGCCCCCACGCGCATCACCGGACAGAGCGAGATGCCCGGCTCCTGATAGATCAGCGAAATGGCCGCGCCGCGAAGTTTTTCGAGCTTGCGCTCCGGCATCCCAACCAGATTCTCGCCGCGGTAGCACACCGAACCTGAAATCGTCGCGCGCTCTTTTTCAAGCAGTCCCACGATCGCCAGCGCGACGCTGGACTTTCCGCAACCGGACTCGCCCATCAGGCCGACGGTCTCGCCGGGCGCCGCCTGAAAGCTGATGCCGGAAACAGCCGAGGTCCCGCGGCCGTCGCGCGCGCGATAGGAAACACTCAGATTCTCGACCTTCAGCAGCGCTTCCATGGGGCTGGTTCGGGCCTCCGTTCGGGCACACCAATCCACGCGATCCCGCAGTCTTTTACGGTAGGAGCCGGACACGCCAAGGTCGATAGGCCGTGTGGACCCTGGCGCACAGGCAGTTAACGGTACAGAGGTACCAGTCGGGATCCGCGCCTCATGAAGTCCGGAAACCGTTCGTTTTCACCGGCTTCTCGCCAGCTGCCGGCCTAGGCTGCGCGCGATTTGGCAAATCCAGAATCTGATCCGCTGCGTACTTTAAGTGGTACATTCCTCATAGGTAGCGGGGGTCGGGATGCTGCTGTATGTGCTGGCGTTTGCAGGCGGGGTGTTGACGATCGTAAGCCCCTGTATCCTGCCGGTGTTGCCATTCGTATTTTCCCGAGCCGATCAGCCGTTCCGGCGGAGCGGGCTGCCGCTGCTGGCCGGCATGGCGTTTACTTTTGCGCTGGTTGCTGCGGTGGCCACGTTCGCCGGCTCCTGGATCGTGCGCGCGAATCAGGTAGGCCGGTACGTGGCGGTGGCGATTTTCGGAGTTTTGGGCCTCACACTTCTCTTCCCCAGCCTGGCGGAAATTTTGTCACGGCCGTTCGTGCGATTCGGCGGACACGTGCAAGGGCCAGGCGACGGCGCGCCGAGCATCGGGCGGTCGCTGATCCTGGGGATATCGACCGGACTATTGTGGGCCCCGTGCGCGGGCCCGATTCTCGGATTGATTCTCACCGGTGCGGCAGTGGAAGGCGCAAGCGCACATACGATTTTTCTGCTGCTGGCGTTTGCGGCCGGGGCGGCCTCTTCGCTGGCGCTGGCGCTCCTGGCGGGTAACAGGGTTTTCAGTTTCATGAAACGATCGCTCGCGGCGGAAGAATGGATTCGGCGCGGGTTGGGTGTTGCGGTGCTGATTGGAGTTGTTGCCGTCGCGTTCGGCTGGGACACGGGCATCCTGCGGCGGATTTCGCTCGCGGGCGGCACGTCCGGATTCGAGCAGCGACTGGTGGATCGCCTCCGGCCCACGGCCTTTGCGCGTGGAGGGGATAACTCAGAGGCTTCAGCGGCGGCGGTGCCTGCCCCATCCGAGCAAATCCAGCTCGATCAGGAAGGCCCATTTCCGAGCCTGGACGGCGCGGTTGGGTGGCTCAATTCCCCGCCGCTGAAAACCGCGGACCTGCGCGGCCAAGTGGTGCTGATCGATTTCTGGACCTATTCATGCATCAACTGCCTGCGGGCCATTCCCTATGTGGAGGCTTGGGCGGAGAAATACAAGAGCGACGGATTGGTCGTAATCGGCGTGCACACGCCGGAGTTTGCGTTCGAAAAGGATCAGGGAAACATCGCCAAGGCAGTTCGCGATTTGAGAATCACCTACCCCGTGGCGATCGACAGCAATTATGCGATCTGGAAAGCGTTCAAAAACGAATACTGGCCGGCGCACTACTTCATCGACGCGCAGGGAATGATTCGCTACCACCATTTCGGCGAGGGTGAATACGACAAGTCCGAGGAAGTGATTCAAGAGCTTCTGAAACAGAAAGACGCGAACCTGAAATTGGCGGGGCTGGTGAAGGTGAGTGGGACCGGCGCAACGGCGGCAGCCGATGCGGATGATATGCAGTCGCCGGAGACTTATATTGGATATGAACGCTCGGACAACTACGCGTCTCCCGAAAGAATACGCCGCGATGCGGAGGCTTCCTACACGGCGCCCGGACGGATGGATGTCAATCAATGGGGATTGGCAGGAAAATGGGTGGTGGGCGGCGAGCGGGCATCACTCGATGCCGGGCCGGGCAAGATCGTGTTCCGGTTTCACGCGCGCGATTTGCACCTGGTGCTCGGACCGGGCAAGGACGGCAAGCCGATACGATTCCGCATCTTATTGGATGGAGCGGCGCCGGGAGACGACCACGGAGCGGACACGAACGGCGGCGGCGATGGTACGGTAACCGACTATCGGCTTTATCAGTTGATCCGTCAAAAGGGTAAAGTGGAAGATCGCACGTTCGAAATCCAATTCCTGGACCCCGGCGTACAGGCTTTCGCGTTCACGTTTGGATAGGATTTTGCGTGAGGAGGACGTGATGTTCGGAATCGAGAATGACGAGAACAGTTCGCGGCGCGCGACCGGCCGAAGAGCCTTCCTGGCAGCGGCTGGTGTCGGGCTGGCGGGATTCGCACTATGGCAATTCCGGAAACCGCTGCCTACTGCGGCCGAGCCGTTGCCGGCGGGCGCGCCGAAGATGGTAACGATCGTGGAGTTTACCGAAGCGGGCGAGCGCAAGGACGCGGTGAGCGTGCCTATGATCCGAAAAACCGACGCGGAATGGAAGGCCGAGCTTTCGCCCGATTCCTTTGAAGTGGCACGGCGCGCCGGAACCGAGCGGCCGTTTTCCGGGGAGCTGCTGAACGTCCACGACAAAGGGGTCTTCCGGTGCATCTGCTGCGACACGGCGCTGTTCAGCTCGGCGACGAAATTCGAGTCCGGCACGGGCTGGCCAAGTTTCTGGGCGCCGATCGCGAAGGAAAATATTGTGGAAGCCGTGGACGACTCGCTGGGGATGGAGCGCACGGCGGTTTCCTGCCGCCGGTGCGAGGCCCATCTCGGGCATGTGTTTAACGATGGCCCGCGCCCGACCGGGCTGCGCTATTGCATGAATTCGGTATCGATGAAGTTTTCGAAGGCTTGAGGCACTGGCGGCGCTTTTCGACCGCGCGGAATAGAACCGGAAGGGAGATTCAAGATGATCCGATATTTCAGAGCTGCATTGATGGTCGCCTCGATTGCGCTTGCGACGCTGTACGTTCTCGGCTGGCGCCCGGCGAGCGGCGCCGCTCCAACGCTGCCCGATCCGAAAGTGGATGAAACGCCGGCGGCGGCGAAAGGCCGTGAGACCGTGGTGTTCGCGGGCGGATGTTTCTGGGGAATTCAGGCGGTCTTCGAACACGTGAAGGGCGTGACGAAGGCGACGGCGGGCTATTCCGGCGGCACGGTTAAGAATCCGGGATACGAGGAAGTGAGCAGCGGGACCACGGGGCACGCGGAGTCCGTCGAAGTTGTCTATGATCCGTCGAAAATTACGTTCGGTCAGTTGTTGAAGGTGTTTTTCTCGGTCGCGCACGATCCGACGGAGCTGAACCGCCAGGGTCCCGATTCCGGCACGCAATACCGGTCGGCGATTTTCTTCGAGACGCCGGATCAGGAGCAAATTGCGAAAGCGTATGTGGCGCAGCTTACCGACGCGAAAACCTTTTCACAGCCGATCGTGACGCAGATCGTAGCCTACCGGGCATTTTATCGAGCGGAGGATTATCACCAGGATTATGCGCTGCACAATCCCGAAAATCCTTACATCATGATGAATGATGCGCCGAAGGTTTCGAACCTGAAGAAGCAGCTTCCGGATCTGTATGTCAGTTACCGCTGAGCGGTTCCAAGGCTCGGCGGCGGAATGCCAGACCGCCGAGTCCTCCACGCTCCTGTGGTAGCACCTGATCGATGCCTAGGAGATCGGCGCGCAGACCGATTTCACCTCAGTGTAGAGATCGAGCA
>DATNKM010000032.1:0-41203 GCA_035603395.1 Candidatus Acidiferrales bacterium | reverse complement strand
CTTTGATGCGAGCGGCTGGTATCGTCGCGGCCTCATCCTGCGGCTGCTTGGAGTCTTGCTCGGGGGGATGGCCTACGCGCTGTCGCCGTGGTTTGCGAGTCTGCCGATCAAGGTGCTGATCCCGCTGTTTTGCGCCGGGCTTTTCGTCGGCTGCATGTTCTGCCACGGCGAGCTGGCGCGGGTGAAGCCCGATCCGGCGCATTTGACGCGCTTTTACCTGCTGATTTCGACTGGTGGCGCACTGGGAGCGATTTTCGTGGCTCTCGTGGCGCCGCACATTTTCCGCGGCTATTACGAGCTGCACGTTTCGCTGGCGGCTTGCGCGATCCTGGTCCTGGCGGTGCACGCGCACGATCCCGAGAGCGATTTTCGGCGGACGCCCTGGCAAGCGTCGTGGCTGGTGCTGATTGGGCTGGTGGTCGCGCTGGTCGCCAGCCTTTTCAGCACAGCGCGGGAGGAAGCGATCGAATCGCGCTTGATGGTGCGGAATTTTTACGGCGTGTTGAGCATTGTCGAAGGCCAGGTTCCGAATGTAGTCGCGGTGAAGGGCGAGTCCACCCAGCTGCTCGACGAAGACGCGCGTTACATGCGGCTGATGAACGGGACGATCGACCACGGGCTGCAATTCTACGCATGGAGCAAGCGTCGATGGCCGACGAGCTATTACGGGCGGAATTCCGGGATCGGAATCGCGTTACGCGCAGCACGACAACCTGCCTTTCCTGACGTGCTTGCCGACGGCTCAATGACCAAGTTTCGGCCAGAACGCCCCGAACTGTGCGCCGGATTTATCGGCCTGGGCGCAGGAACCATCGCAGCCTACGGGCAGCGCGGCGACCGATTTACCTTCTACGAGATCAATCCGCTCGACGTGCAGATCGCTCAGACGCAGTTTACTTATCTGCGCGAATCCGAGGCCGCGATCGACATCGTGATGGGCGACGGACGATTGTCGCTGGAGCGGGAGGCGCCGCAGAATTTCGACGTGCTGGCCGTCGACGCCTTCTCAGGCGATTCGATTCCCGTTCATTTGCTCACACGGCAGGCGTTCGAGCTGTACTTCCGTCACTTGAAGGCGGACGGAATTCTGGCGGTCCACATTTCGAACAAATATCTGAATCTGGAACCGGTGGTTTCCGCCGCGGCAACGGCCCTGAACAAGGAAGCGGTGATGATCACCAATTCCGACGATCACGCGAAAGGCATCTACGCGGCGACGTGGATTTTGCTGGGTGACCGTCAGGCACTGACGAGCGCTCCACAGATCGAACAAGCCGGGACGGTGCTTCGACCGGCCGGTTGGAAAGATCTTTGGACGGACGACCACAGCAGTCTGTTAAAGCTCCTGAAGTGAACGGCGGCGCGAGGCTTTTCAGGCTTTGTGGACGGGCGACTCCTACGGCGCGACGCCGAAATCGCTGAGCACATCGGGCAGTACGACCACGCCGAGCAGATGGTGGATGTTTGCGCGGCTTACGACGGGAAGCAGGTCCAGCTTTGCCGAGCCCATGCGCTCGAGCACCACGTACAGCGGATGATCGGCGTGCACGTGCGGAAACTCCGTCGAGGCCACGAAACTTCGCACCGTTTTGCCTTCTTCGCCGTCCGCCACGGCCTTTTCCAGTTGCGCGACACTGACGACGCCCTGGATGCCCTTCTCATCGGTCACCGGCCAGGCGTGAAAGGCGCTGCCGCGCACTCGGGCCCGAGCTTCGGCGACGGTTGACTGCGCCGAGACGGTCTCGGATGCGACGCGCATGACGCTGGCCGCCTGTCGCTGCGCGGATCGCCGGCGCCCCCCTTCGCTCGGCAGGTGAATGCCGTCCTGAATCGCCAGGCACTCGTAAATCGGCACCGGTTGCAGGCGCGCGGAAATGAAAAAGCTCACCAGATTGGAAATCATCAGCGGAACGATGACGGCGTAATCGTGCGTGGTTTCGAAAATCATCAGAACGGAAGTCATCGGCACGCGCAAAATTCCGGCGAAGAGCGTGCCCATGCCAACCAGAGCGTAGGCGCCGGGTGTGGCCGTCTGAGCCGGCCAGAAATGGTGCACCACGCTGCCGAGCGATCCGCCGAGCATCGCACCGATGAAGAGGCTGGGGCCGAAGATGCCGCCGGCATTGCCCGAGGCGTAGCTCGTGGTGACGGCCACGAGCTTTAAGACGATGAGCATGGCCATGAGCTCGAAAGCCATTTTATTGTTGAGCGCGTCGCCGACGTAGCCGTAACCGACCCCCAGCACCTGTGGCACGCGCCAAGCGATCAATCCCGCCACCACGCCTCCGACGGCCGGTTGAAACCATTGTGTCCAGCGCGGCAAGCGCGCGAAGCTCTGTCGCATTCCCAGCAGCATCTTGGTGAAGACGACGGACACGAGCCCGCCGATCACTCCAAGAACCGCGTAAACGACAAGCTCCAGTGGATGAACAAGCTGATATTGCGGAACTTTGAACAGTGGATCATTGCCAAGCAACAACCGCAGCACAAACCATGAAGTGGCGGACGCGAGAACCACCGAGCCGAGCACTGGCGCATTCAGATCGCCGACGATTTCTTCGAGCGCGAAAACAACAGCCGCGAGCGGCGTGTTGAAGGCGGCAGCAATCGCCGCGGCGGCGCCGACGGGGATGAGTGCTTTCACGTTTTCCGAACGCAGGCCCAGCCGGCGGCCGAGGACAGACGCGATGCCTCCGCCGACCTGCACCGAGGGTCCTTCGCGGCCCAGCGGGATCCCGCTGGCGAGCGTAGCCGCGGTGCAGAAGAATTTTCCGACCACGGTGCCCAGCGTGATGACGCCGTCGCGCGCGTAGAGCGCTGCCTTGGTTTGCGGCACGCCGCTGCCGCGCGCATCCGGAAAATAACGGAACAGCAGATAACCCATGCCGAGCGAGCCGAGCACGGGGATCAGCACGCGCCGCCAGGCCGCGCTGCCGACCGGATAGAGGCGCATGCCGAGGCGCTCGGTGAGCAGAATGAACGCCACCACGGCGAGGCCGGTGAGCGCGCCAATCACGATGCTCAGCACGAGCAGCAAGCGTCCCTGGCGCGGCGCGGTGTGAAGGGCCCACCACTGCAGCGGCGCCTTCCACCATGTGATCGCGACCGGCGGGTTTGCGGCTTCGCTCATCGGAGAGGATGCCCCATCTCCAATATCATATCGAATTCCGCTGGGAGTGAGCGGCCGGCAGTTCGTTAACCGTGACTCTTCAAACTACGGAAGCAGCTGCACGCGGCGAGTGACGATGGTGACGTCGCCATCCTGCGAAGGCGTCGCCGTCAGCGGACGAGCGTTGGCAAGGAACGCGCCATCGGGCGGCAGGCCGTAGCTCTCGTCGGCAGCCGAGACTTCTACCGGTCTCCCGTGCGGCACGGAGAAACTGATCTCGACTCCGGCGGCAGGCATGGCGGGGCACGCGTAGATCGTCCAGCCGTTGAAATAGCTGCGAATCTCCGGCGTGGCGGCCTCGATCGGCTGCCCGCCCATGCGCGGCGATTCGATGCCTGAGCCTGGAGGAAACAGGATCGCGGCGTAGGGCGCTCCACGCTCCGAACGCAACAGTGTGCGATAACTGCGTCGGCCATCCGCTTCGGAGGCTTCCAGAATCGTGAACGTGGGCGGCGCGAGATCGTTGTGCGGCGCTTCGGAAACGAACGACGCGCGAAAATCCCAAGGAAACGCGCCACGCGTGGGGCCGCGGAACGCAGCCGCCAAACGAATCGGCTCGGGCAGCCGTCCGGAATCGGGCTGGACAATCCACTGCGCGTTTCCGGTGTCCGCGTCCTGCGCGAATTCGATATTGACGCGCTCGGGAGCTTTCGCGGAATACGCAGGGACAACGATGGCGGCGAAAACGGCGAGGGCCGTCAGCAGGATCGGCATCCACGGAATCGCCAGGCCTCGCAGGCCGGGGACGCCGCGGAGGTCCGCACAGAGCGGTGCGAGCGGCGTGCAAATCCAGCCGACGAGCACGGCGATGAGAATCAGTCCGCGATTGCCGAGCGCGCTATAGAGCAACAAGGCCGGCCCAAAAGCGACGACGCCGGCGGCGGCGATCGGCACGATGGCGGCGGTTGCGGCGCCGGCGCCTTCGCCATGCGAATCACTCGTGCGATGCAGCGTCGCCGCCAACCCTGCGAGCGAGGCGACGGCGGCGGGAACCAGCACGATGTAGCTCATCCCCGGCGATTGCCAGGAAATCACGATGGCGATCAACCCCCACCAGATCCACGTGCCGGTCCAGAGCCCCCAAAAACGCGCGCGAGGCGTGAACAGGATCGCGTGCGTAGTGACCACCGTGACGGCAAGCGCCCAAAACGCGGCCTCGATCGGATCGTGGTACGCGATCCAGTTCACCGGCGTGCCGCCGGCCAGATGAATCAGGCGCTCGACGATGAACGCCAGCAAGCCCGTGACGACCATGGTGACAAGCCAGCCCATCATGCCCCAGAGAAATTCGCTCAGCGCGAGCCGATTATTCCGAATCAGCCAGGCGGTTTGCGCGATCAGCAGCAGCGCGACGACGAATGCGATCGGCAGCGAGCGCGACGCAGGCCAGTGAACGAGCAGGCGTCCGAAGAGATCGAAGAAGGCCGCTTCGCGCTGCGGCGGATTCGCAAGATCGGAATTTGCGAGCGCGACCACGGCGGGCAGCGCGTTGTCGCCGTGGTGCTGGAGGCTCGAGATGCTTAGGTTGGTGGAATTGTCGAGCGGAGTGTGATAGTGCGGCTCTTCGGCGATGAAAGCAAAGTTGAGACCTTGGTAGCCGGCGGCTTTGAAGATGGTGAAATCGGTATCGTTCGGCAGCTGTTTGTAGAGAGCGTAGGCGACTGAGGTGGTCGCGGGGCGGCTGGCGTGTTGCGCGAAAAGGCGGATCGCCCAATTGTTTGCACTGCCGGTTTCAAACATCAGGCTCGGGCCGGATGTGCCGCGCGCGTCGAGGTTCACGGCGGCGCGAACATTCTTAGCCCAAGGATGAAAGTCGACGAACGCTCGCGCCCCCAGCAGTCCGGCTTCTTCGCCGTCGTCGATCAGCAAAACGATCGAATGCCGAGGTGCGGGAAGAGCTTTTAGCGCGCGCGCGATTTCAAGCACAGCGGCTGTGCCGGCACCGTCGTCGGAATCGCCCGGTCCGGCGGGAACTGAATCGTAATGCGCTGCCAGCAGGACGGCGTCGCTTGCGCCCGGGTCGCCTTCGGTGCCGTCCAGCCGCGCGACCACGTTGTAGACCGTAGCGCAGTTGACAAACAGGCCGCAGTCGAACGCGGCCTGCACCTGCGGATGGTACCCGAGCCCGGTCAGCTCGTCGACGATACGGCCGCGCACCGCTTCATTCGCAGCGCTTCCGATGGGATGGGGGATATCGTCCTTAAGTACCCGGCGAAGCGTTGCGAGGGCGCGGACGGCGGAAAACTGCGTCCGGGGAGCGCGGGCGGGCTTGGGCGCGGGCGGCCGGAGGCCCATGAACGAGGCCGCCAGAATAATGGCCAAAATCGCCGCACTCGACAGTATTCGGCGCACTCTCGGACTGCCGGGTGAGTCCAAGCGATTCCCTCCTGTTCCGTGCGCGCCATGCTAGGCTGCGGCTCCGCGCAAGTCAATTCGAGACTCGCTGCCACTACCTTTTGCTATCACGCTGATGGCAGAGGTTTTGACAGCGATCGATTCCAAAGTTAACCTTGCCGAAATGCTAGTAGGCTTGAGTCACCTCTTCCGTCCGTGGGGAATCCTGCTGCAGGCGATCGCACTGATCCACGCCCTTCGCAGGCGCCCCGATACCTATTGGTATTGGATCATCTTCATCGGCGGTTTTCTCGGCGCGCTGGTCTACGTCGTGATGGAAATGATCCCGGACACACGTCTGCTGGGGGATGTCTTCAAGGGATTTAACCAGCGCTCGCGAATCCAGCAGCTCCAAACGATCCTTCTCGATAATCCCTCGTCGGGAAACTACGAGGAACTCGGCGATTTGCTGTTGGAGCAGAACAGATACGCGCGGGCCCGCGACTGTTATGACCAGGCCATCGCCGCGCGGGCGAGTTCGGCCGATGCATTCTACCGTCGGGGAATCTGCTCGCTCGAGCTTGGCGATGCCGCGCGTGCGATTCCGGACCTCGAGTCCGTGGTGAAACACGAAGCGCGCTACGACCACGACCGCGCGGCGGGGTTGCTGGCACACGCGTACGCCCTGCTGGGTCAGGTCGCTCAGGCCGACGCGCTCTTTGCGCAAACCGCAGAGCTTTCGAATTTCCCCGAAGTGCACTTCCACTACGCCGAGTTTCTGAAATCCCAGGGCCGCGCGAAGGAAGCTCGCGAGCAAGCGCAGCGAATTCTTGAGCGCAAGCGAACTATGCCGCGCTACCTGCAGCGGTTTGAAAGGCCGTGGTTCCGCAAGGCGAAAGTCTTGCTGACAGAAATTCCGCAGACCTGATCCCTGCGTCGCGCACGCTGCTCTGCCTGAGCTGCACACGTTACAAGCGTGTGAATCATCGGCTGTGGGCGCGCGGCTCCGCGCTTTGCGGTTCCAATTCATCGGCTTCCGAATTACCCTAGTCGGCCATCCTAAGTCGTCTGTGTTGATTCGGAGGGGCCGTGTCTGTCCTGGATATCCTTCTTGGAAAACCGCTCGCCACATCGGACGAGCGGGCCGAGGAAATTGGAACTTCGGCCGGCATTCCGATTTTCGGCCTGGACGCGCTGAGCTCCGCGGCATACGGGCCGGAAGCGGCGCTCACGCTGCTGATCCCGCTCGGCGCGGCGGGCATCGCCTACATCGTTCCCGTCAGCCTGAGCATTATCGTCCTGCTGACGATCGTCTACTTCTCCTATCGCCAGACCATTGCGGCGTATCCGGGCGGAGGCGGTTCGTATACGGTCGCGTCGGAAAATTTGGGGCAGTTTCCGGGCCTGCTCGCCGCAGCGGCGCTGATGATTGATTACGTTCTCGTCGTGGCGGTGGGAATTTCGGCCGGAGTGGGCGCGCTGGTATCCGCGGTTCCCAGTCTTCAGTCGCACACTGTGGGGATCTGCCTGGGCATCCTGGTGATCATCACGCTGGTCAATCTGCGCGGCGTTCGCGAGGCGGGAATCGTTTTCATGGTGCCGACGTACCTGTTTGTCGGCAGCTTGCTCGCCGCGATCGCAATGGGCGCCTACAAGACCGTGTTAGCCGGCGGCCATCCGATGCCCGTGGTGGCTCCTCCGGCGGCGCCCAGCGCCGTGGTGGCAGCAGCGAGCGCCTGGGTGCTGCTCCAGGTCTTTTCCAATGGTTGCACGGCCATGACCGGCGTGGAAGCGGTCAGCAACGGCGTCCGCGCGTTTCGTGAGCCGACGGTAAAAAATGCGCAGCGCACGCTGACCGTGATCATTGGTCTGCTGATCGTCATGCTCGCGGGCATCGCCTTCTTGGTCCGCGCCTACGGCATCGCCGCGACGGACCCCGGCAGCTCCGGATACCAGAGCGTGCTTTCGATGCTGGTTGCGGCCGTCGCCGGCCGCGGATGGTTTTATTACGTCACCATCGGTTCTGTTCTGGTGATTCTCTCGCTTTCGGCGAACACGGCTTTCGCCGATTTCCCGCGGCTGTGCCGGGCGGTCGCGCACAACAGCTTTCTGCCGCACTCGTTCGGTTTCCGGGGGCGGCGGCTCGTCTATACCGAAGGCATTATGGTTCTGGCGTTTCTCGCAGCGGTCCTGCTGATCCTCTTCGGAGGCGTGACGGACCGCCTCATTCCGCTATTTGCCATTGGAGCGTTTCTCGCCTTCACGCTGTCGCAAGCTGGAATGGTAGCGCACTGGCGGCGAGTCAGGGGCAAAGGTGCGACGCACAGCATGATCGTCAACGGTCTGGGAGCTGTGGCCACGGGAGTGACGCTGGTTGTGGTGCTTGTCGCGAAATTCACCTCGGGTGCCTGGGTCAGCGCCCTGTTGATCGGGCTGATTGTAGCCACGATGATGTGGGTGCGCCGACACTATGACAGCGTGGCCGTGGAAACTGCTTGCGATTCCCCTCTCGACGTGGGGACGATCCAACCGCCGCTGGTGATCGTGACGATTCAGAACTGGAGCAAGATTGCGCAGCGCGCCCTCCAGTTTGGGCTTTCGCTGTCTCCCGATCTGCGCGCCGTGCATGTGGCCATGGAGGACGAAGCCGATACGCTGCGCGAGCAGTGGCGCACCGACGTTGAATTACCCGTGACCCAGGCAGGCCGCCCCGCTCCGGAGCTGATAATTCTGCCTTCACCCTACCGGCTCGTGCTGCGACCGATACTTGAATACGTACTGAAGATCGAGCAGGAGGAGCCCGGGCGGCAAATCGCCATCATCGTGCCCGAGCTGGTCGAAAAACACTGGTATCACTATCCGCTGCACAATCAGCGGGCCGAGCTTCTGAAGGCACTGCTGCTGCTCCACGGCAGCCAGCGCATCGTGCTAATCAATGTGCCCTGGTACATCAAGGCCTAAGTGGGTCGTCCTTTAGTTCTCAGAGCTCCCTGTCGACGGGCTGGTTCGAGAATCACGCGCGCGAAGCCTCCAGAACCGCCTCGGATTTGTGGTCTGCGTGGCCAAAGAGGCCGACAGATGCGCAGAACTTGAGCCGCTCGAGCGCTCGCTCGCTGACAGCAGCTTTGAAAAAGAGGATTCGTTCTCTAAGAAGTTGAACGAAGCCGAGCGCCGCTGGCTGGGGGAGTCGATCGCAGGGGGCCCGGCCGTGGAGTCGTCTGAGCGACCTGCGCCCGGGAACGCTTCGCTAAGTCCGCCGATCTTCCCGGTCCGCGCCCGAACCCGGTCGGGCACCGCAAAGATCAACAAACTACGCAAAAACGCGCAATCCCGCTTTACACGTTTCGCGCGCCGTGTTAATTTGTTTTCCCGTAACCGCCAATCCGTTAGCGCCAGGCGGCAGGGCCATCGATATCCGACCCCTCCGAACGTTTTGTCTCGATAAACGTCTGAAAAAATTCAGAGCGAACCCCCTTCTTTTGAAGAAGTTCGAAGGGATTAGCGTGTGAGGGTTGGGTGCTAAAACTTCGCAAAGTAGAACTGCTCGGCTTTAAGTCGTTCTGCGAGAAAACGCCGATCACCTTCAGCGGCAGCGGCATCACCTGCATCGTGGGGCCGAACGGCTGCGGCAAGTCCAACGTGGTCGACGCCATCTCCTGGGTCCTTGGCGAGCAGAGCCACAAAATGCTCCGCGCCGAGCGCATGTCCGACTGCATCTTCAACGGCACCGCCAAGCGGCCGCCGATGGGCATCTCCGAAGTCAGCCTAACGCTGGTCGATCCCGAGCTGTCGGAAGCCGTGGCCAAGGTAATTGACGGCGTGCCTGAAGCCGTCGCCGCGATTCCTGCCGCGGACGGCGAAACCACGCTCGAGGTCATGGCCGACCCGGTCGCCGAGGCGGCCGCCGCGGACGCGTCCACCGGATCCGCTCCCGAAGTCTCCGAAAACGGCAAGAAGCCGCACTGGAAAAAACGTGCCGCGGAAAAGCAGCCGTCAATCAGCTTGCGCCCCGGTGAAGTGGTCGTCGGCCGCCGTCTCTATCGCTCCGGACAGAGCGAGTACCTGATCAACGGCCGCGTGTCGCGTCTCCGCGACGTGCAGGAAATTTTCATGGGCATCGGCCTGGGCCCGGATAGCTACGCCATCATCGAACAAGGCCGTATCGGCCAGATCCTGAACTCCAAGCCCATGGATCGCCGCGCCATCATTGAAGAAGCCGCCGGCATCACCATGTACAAAACGAAGAAGCGCCTGGCGGAAACCAAGCTCGAAGCCGCGAAAATCAATCTCTCGCGCGTCAACGACATTCTGGTCGAGGTGGAAAAGCAGCTCGCCTCGCTGAAGCGCCAGGCGTCCAAAGCGCGCCGCTATGCCGAGCTACGCGAACAGATGCGCGGCCTCCTGCGGGTCGTGCTGGCCAGCCGCGCTGAGCATCTCGATATCGAAGCCGCACGCCTGGAAAAGCTTCTCCGCGACATGGACGCCGCCGAAGAGCGCGAAGCCCGTGGCGTGCACGAGCTCGAATCCGAGCAGGAGCGCCTGAGCGCGCGCACCTACGACCTCGATGGCGAGCTGCGCCAGACGCAGAATTTCCTCAGCCAGACCGCTCTCGACCTCGACCGCGCGGAAAATCGCATCACCTTCAATCGCGAGCAGGTCGCACAGCTCGAATCCCGCGCGTCGCAACTCACAATCGAACTCGAGGTGGCCCTCCGCCAAGCCGCCGATCTTTCAGCTCGGCTCGCGGCGCAACTCGAGTCCGTCGCCGCGCTACGCGGTCAGGCCGCCGCTCTGGAATCCGGCTTACGCGAATCGACCGAACACGTTTCCGCCAGCTCGACCACGCAACAGCAGCTCGAGTCGCGGATGGAGGAGCTTCGCCGCCTGGCGCACGCCCTGGTTGAGGAATCCGCGCGCGGTCAGGCCGAATCGCAGCAAGCGGAGGAAGCCGCAGCGCGTCATGCAGCCGCCGAAGAGCAGCGCTCGGCCTCGATGCGCGCCATCGAACGCGAATGCGCCGCCCTGCAATCGCGCGCCGACGAAGCGGCCGCGAACTTCGAACGGGCCCAGCAGCACGCGCAGTCGATGGGCGCCGCCGTTCGCGACGCTCAGTCGCAACTCGCCTCTCTTCGCCAGAATCAGCAGGAAACGAGCCAGCAGCTCGAGCAGGTTCGCCAGGAACTTTCCGCCGAACGTGCCCGCCATGCGTCGATCGAGCAAATTCTTCGCGAGCGCGCTTACACCGCCGACGCGGTGCAAAAACTTTTCAGCGCCAATGGCGATTCGGCCTCGCACGGCTTCCGCGCCGTCGGACTGCTTGCCGACTACGCCGAGGTGCAGGAAGAATACGAAACCGCGATCGAGCAGTTCCTACGCGAAGAACTCGAATACGTGGTGGTTGAATCTTTCGACCAGGCTCGATCAGGCGTAGCGCTCCTGCGCGATGACGTCGGCGGCCGCGCGACGTTCTTCGTCGATTCGGCCAGCACGCTCGACGTCGAGAAAATGGAGAATGGCGCCTCGATGCCCGGGAATTTCATCGCGCGCGTCGATCGCCTCGTCGAGTTCCGTGCGCCTCTCGGCCCTGCCACGAAATATTTCCTGAAAAAGCTGCGCACCGCCTACATCGTCGAGTCCGTCGCGGTCGCCGAACAGATGGCGCAGGACAACCCGCACAGCTATTTCCTGACGCCCGACGGCACTTGCTACCATGGCCGCACCGTTTCCGGCGGACGCAAGAGCGATGCCGGCCCGCTGGCGCTCAAGCGTGAGTTGCGTCAGCGAGAATCAGAAACCGCGCGTCTGGAACAGATCGTTGCCGATCAACAGGCCAATCTCACGCGCATCGAGGAAGAAACCGCCGCGGGCGAGCTGGCGCTTGCGACCGCCGCCGCGCAGCAGATCGAAGCCGAAAAATCCCTGGTCGCCGCCGCGCACCAGCGCGACGAAGCCCGCCGCGAATTCCTGCGGGTCGATTTGCAGCTTGATGGCGAGCGCACCGAAATCGCCCGCCTGCATGCCGACGCCGAATCCGCCCGCACCCGCGCCGCCCAGGCCCGCACGGAACATGCCGAAGCCGTTCGTTCGCGCGCTGCCGCCGAAACCGAAGCCGCCGAGGCCACCGAGAAACTCGCCGACCTCCGACGTGATTTCCAGCAGCTGCAGGAGCGCGTGGTCGCCCGTCGCGAAGAGCTCGCCACCATGACCGAGCGCCTGGCCAGCGCAGAAGGCCTCGAGCAGAGCCTGTCTGCCGAAATCGCGCAGGCGGGCGAGCGCGCTGAGTCGCTCCGCCGACAGCACACCACGCTAGCCGGGGAAAAATCCGAAATCGAATCATCCTGCGAACAGCTCGCTCTGCAAGCCGAGGATCTCCGTTGCGAAAAATCGCGCCTCGAGGAGCTGAAAGCCTCGCTCGAAACCGAATGGATTGAGGCCCGCTCGCGCACCGGGCAGCTCGAAGAAACGCTGCGCGCGCGCCGGACTTCGCTCGACGAGCTTCGCGCCGACCGCGGCCAGCGGCAGATCGAAAAAGCCCGCAACGATGCCGACCGCGACTACCTCCGCCAAAGCTGCGTCGCCGAGCTGAACGCGCAGCCCGAGGAATTGATCGCCCAGGAGTCGCAGTTACTGGTCGGTGAAGAGCTGGTCGCCGCTGAAACGAGTTACAACGAAATGAAAGCGCGCGTCGAGGCCATGGGCCCGGTCAACATGATGGCGCTTGAGGAATTCCAGGAATGCGAGCAGCGCGAAAACTTCCTGCGGCGCGAGCGCGACGACCTCGTGCAGTCCATCCAGAACACGCAGCTCACTATTCACGAGCTCGACGAAGTCTCGCGCACAAAATTTGAAGACGCGTTCACCTTCATCAACGCGCAGTTCGCCGTCGCGTTCCAGTCCCTCTTCGGCGGCGGCCACGGGGAGATGCGCCTCAGCGAGCCCGATAGCTCCGGCGATTCCGGCATCGACATCGTCGCGCAGCCGCCGGGCAAGCGCCTGCAAAACATTCTGCTTCTCTCCGGCGGCGAAAAGGCTCTCACCGCGCTCGCGCTGCTTATCGCCGTCTTCCGCTACGCGCCCAGCCCGTTCTGCATTCTCGACGAAGTGGACGCGCCGCTCGACGAAGCCAACGTCGGACGCTTCAATCGCATGCTCGCCGAAATGTGCGGCCAGACCCAGTTCATCGTCGTCACCCACAATCGCAAGACGATGGAAATGGGCTCGGTCCTCTACGGCGTCACCATGCAGGAGCCCGGCGTTTCCAAACTCGTCAGCGTCAAATGGGAAGAGGACGCAGCCATGGGCGCACCGGAAGCGGCCGCAACCGCCAGCAACGCCGCATAATCCTGATGGCCTCCATTCCATCCGCCGTGTGATCGCGAAAGCCTTTTATGTCGCGGCCATAGCCGTGACACGAATCCATCGCTAGAAACCGTCTTTAGCGAAGCTCTCTCGACCGTATAATTCAGCCATGCTCGCGCTCGTCCTCCTTCCCGGCATGGACGGCACGGGCATTTTCTTCGAAGATTTTGCGGCCATCGCTCAGCCGGAATTCGACCCAATCATCGTCCGCTATCCTGACGATCCATCTCGCGGCTACGCCGGACTCGAACCCGTCGCCCGGGCCGCGCTTCCCCGCGATCAGCCATTTCTAATCCTGGGCGAATCTTTTTCCGGACCGATCGCGATTTCCATCGCCGCCTCCAACCCGCCCGGCCTCGCCGGACTGATTCTCTGCGGCACCTTCGCGTGCAATCCGCACCTGTTGTTGCCGCTAACGACCGCAATTCTGAAGCCGTTTCCTCCCCTACGCCTTCCGTCTTTCATTCAGCACAGAAACCTATTCGGCAAATACGACTCGCCGCGTTTGCGCGCAAAGCTCCGTGGAGTCCGCGCCGTCGTTTCTCAGAAAACCCTGAAGGCTCGGCTGGAAGCCGTAGCTTCCGTCGACGTCTCCGAACGACTCCGACGTGTCAGGGTCCCCACACTGGATCTCCGCGCGACGGATGATCGCGTGGTATCGCGCGCATCGGGCGATCACATCAGAAAAGTCCTGCCGCAAGTCGAGGTCGCGGAACTCGACGCGCCGCATCTGATGCTGCAAACCGTGCCGCATGAATCGTTGGCCGCCGTCCGGCGTTTCGTCGTCAACAAAATAAAACTTTTGAATTGAAATAGGTTTTCTTACCGATTGACAACGCTTCGCCCTGCGCTAGAATACCCGCCACTCTGAACTGAGGATTCAAAGCTCGTGGCTTCTTCTCAAATGCGCGCCGTTATTTCGCAAACAGAATTTCCGGAGCTCAAACTTCTTGGGCGCGGCAAAGTCCGCGACATTTACGATCTGGGCGACCGCCTGCTCATCGTTGCCACCGACCGCCTTTCGGCGTTCGATGTCGTTCTGCCGACGCCGATTCCGGACAAGGGCCGCGTCCTTACGCAGCTTTCGCTTTTCTGGTTCAGCAAATTGAGCGCAGTCGTCCCGCATCACGTGCTCGAGGCGAACAATTTCGCCGGCGAACTCGCGCCCTACTCTGACAGTCTTGCGGGCCGAGCCATGCTCGTCCGCCGCACCGATCCGTTCCCGATCGAATGCGTCGTTCGCGGCTATATTTCCGGATCGGGATGGAAGGATTATCAGAAGACCGGCGCGATCTGCGGCATCCCGCTGCCGAAAGGCCTGCGCGAGTCCGACAAGCTTCCCAAGCCGATCTTCACGCCCTCGACAAAAGCAACTACCGGACACGATGAAAATATTCCCTTCGACGAAGCGGCCAAGCGCGTCGGCCGCCCGCTCGCCGAGCGCCTGCGCGACACCAGCCTGTCGCTCTACGAGCGGGCTGCCGAGCACGCTGCCGCCCGCGGCATCATCATCGCCGACACCAAATTCGAATTTGGCATGCGCGGTGACGAACTGATATGGATCGACGAAGCGCTCACGCCAGATTCCTCGCGTTTCTGGCCCGCCGATCAGTACGAACCGGGCAAAGCGCAGCCTTCGTTCGACAAGCAGTTCGTGCGCGACTATTTGGAACGCATCGGTTGGAACAAACAACCTCCGGCCCCGGCGCTTCCGCCGGACGTCGTCTCAGGAACGCAGCAGAAATACCGTGATGCCTATCAGCGCATCACCGGCCACGCACTCGACTGACTCGGTGAAGCTTCACCGGAAGCTTCATTTCGGAGCATGCACACGTGAAAGAGCAACTGGATTCTTTGGTCGGAATGATGGTCGAGCGTGGCATTTTGCTCGATGAAGCCATGACTGAGTTCGAGAAAAAATTCATCCGCCGCGTTCTCGAACATTCCCGCGGAAACCAGTGCCGCGCCGCCAAGACGCTCGGCATCCATCGCAACACGCTGAGCCGCAAAATCACGCAATATCATCTCGATCACCCGCTCCGCCGCCGCTAAATCGCGCGACGACTCGAAATCCTGGGCGCAAAATAACAAGGCCGGCCCGTTTCCGGACCGGCCTGTGAATTCCCTTTTGCCGTGGTATTACTGCTTCGGCGCTGCTTTTCGCGGCGGATGCTTCGCGGTGCTGCCTTTTTCCGGAATGGTTGATGGATCCACCTTCACCGAATCCCAGTGCAGCATGAATGGCGTCGGATCGTAGCTCACGAGAGTTCCTGAAAATCGAATCTCGTCCTCTTTCTGGACGCGCACGACATCGGGCTGCGGCGTAATCTGCCCCGCCGTCCCCGCCGGAGGAGCTGCGGTCCAGACCTTCACATTCATGTTGGCAGTGGTCGCTGCAGCGATTTCATCCGAGCTCGCGCTTGTGAACGACATGATGTTCACAAAATTGTCGGACTTGTTTACGTCGATAATTTTGCCGATCACTTCAGGAAACTCCGCGCCGCAGATCGCCAGCCAGGTGAGCTTGGCCTTGTCACCGCCGCCGCTTAGATCGCTGATCACCGTGATGATGGTGCTCGATTGCGCCACCTTCTGAATGTCCGCCGCACTCGGAATCGACCAAGTCGCAGGACGATCCGGCGCATTGGCCGCAAGCTGCAGCAACTCGTTCAGCTGCGCGTCGATCAATGAATCGCAGTTCGGCTGCTGATAATTCACGATGGTCTTGCGAAGATAGTCTTTGACCTTGTCCGCATCCTGAATCTTCAGGTCGACCGCCCGCGCCAGCGCCCAGAATCCGTCGAGCGATTGCGGCGGAGTCGATTGCAGGTACGCCAATCCCAGGTGATAGCTCGCCACCGGGTCGTTCGGGTTCAGCGCCAACTGCGCCTTGTACGCTTCGATCGCCGCCGAATAGTCCTTCAACAGGATGTCCGCCGACCCGGCGGCGCCGTCCAGGGCCGACTCCAGCGCCTTGATCTTGTCGTCGCTTAATTGCGGATTCGCCTTCTTCACATCGGGCAGCAGCTTCACGCCCAGCAGCGCCGCGTCGCGCTCCTTGGTTTCCTGATCGTGCGCGTCGGACCCTTTCGTGAGCTCCGCCTGATCCTGCGTGAAGAGCTGCACGCGCGCCTGCACGGCCGTTGCGCGAGTCGGCGCATCGGCCTTGTCGCCCAGCGCGATCACCTTGTCCGTATATTCAATGGCCTTCGCGTAGTTCTTGAGCTTGTAATAGGCCTGGTAATACAGCTGATAAATGTATTCCAGGAGCGTCGAATTCGGATATTGTGCCACGAACGCGTCCAGCAATTTCAGTTGCGCCGTGGGATCCTTTTCCGCCTGTGCGGCCTGCAGCTGGTTGTATTCCGGCAACGTGTACGAGGGCGCCTGGTTCGATTGCGCCGCCTGCCCTGCCGCGGGACTCGGGTTTAAAGACGCCAGGAAAAGCGCGGCGAAAATAATTGCCAGTCCGCTAAGATGCCTTCGTATGATCACGTTCCTGCCTCCTGGATGGCCTGACTTTGGCTGGTGGTTCGGATTCGCCAAATGCGATTCCTGCGGGACTACCGCGCAAGATACAGAAATCCCCGGGATTATAGGGAAAGCGTATAACCCGCGCAAGCGGAAAACCCTGTAGTTCCGGCGAGTCCGCGGAATTTGGTTGCGGGGCCATATTGACTTGATTGCTCGCCTCGACGGGGAGGTTTCGTCCTGCATGATAGGATGATGAACCCGCCTCGCGTGTCGCCTGATGGAGGACGCACATGTCGCAAGCTCCGACGCAGGAGAAACCGCTCGCGGAGAAGGTCGCGCTCGTCACCGGCGCCAGCCGCGGAATCGGTCTCGCCGTCGCGAAATCGCTGGCGGCGATGGGCGCGAAGATCGCTCTCTGTGCCCGCGATCCGCAGCGCCTGGCCGCCGCAGCCGCCGATCTTGAACGCGGCGGCACCTCCGTCGTTGCCGTTCCTGCGGACGTTTCGCGCACAGCCGAAATCGCCCCGCTGGTCGAGAAAACCGAACAATCTCTAGGCCCAATCGAGATCTTGGTCAACAACGCCGGCATCGGCGTCTTCGGCCCCATCCAGGATGCATCGGAGGCAAACTGGGACGCCGTATTGGACACCAACTTGAAATCCGTGTTCCTGCTCAGCCGCGCCGTCGCGCCCGGCATGATCTCGCGCCGCACCGGCCACATCGTCAATATCGCTTCGCTCGCCGGGAAAAACGCCTTTGCCGGCGGCGGAATTTACTGCGCCTCCAAATGGGGACTCCTGGGTCTGACCGAGTGCATGGCCGAAGACCTGCGCCCGTTCGGTATCCGCGTCAGCGCCATCTGCCCGGGCTCGGTTGCCACCGATTTTTCGCCGCATTCTATGAAAGACCCGAAGAAGATGCTGCAGCCCGAAGACGTCGCCCACGCCGTCTTCATGATCCTCACCCAGGCCCCGCAAAGTTTCATCAGCGAAGTCCTTCTTCGCCCGACCGAGAAGCCCTAACCCCGGCGAACATCGCGGCTTGCGGCCGAGCGAATCGTGTATGTTCGTCGCGCATCCAATGGTCAGAACACGAAATCGGCAGCAGGGGCGGGCCCAAAGCCCGCCCCTACTCATATCCGGCCGTACCGGGAGCACACCATGATTGAAATTCGTCCATCCCAAGAGCGCGGCCACAACAAAATCTCGTGGCTCGATTCGCGCTTTACGTTCTCGTTCGACCAGTACTACGACCCCGATCACACGCAGTTTCGTTCGCTGCGCGTCATCAATGAGGACGTCGTGGCGCCCGGCGGCGGTTTCCCCACGCATCCGCACCGCGACATGGAAATCCTCACCTGGATTCTGGAAGGCGCGCTCGAGCATCGTGACAACACCGGCGGCCGCGGCCTCATCCGTCCCGGCGAATTGCAGCACATGACGGCCGGGCGCGGCGTGATGCACAGCGAATTCAATCCGTCGCAGAAGGAGGCGGTGCACCTGCTGCAAATCTGGCTTCTGCCGGAGCGCCGCGGCCTCGACCCCGGCTACGAACAGCTCGCGTTTCCCGACGCCGACCTGCGCGGGAAGTTTCATCTCGTCGCCGGTCCGCAAGCGTCGGTGACGATCCATCAGGACGCAAACCTCTACATCGCGCGTCTCGACAAAGGCGCCGATGTAAAGCAACCGATCGAAAAGGGACGCCACGCCTGGGTGCAGATCGCCCGCGGCGCCGTGAAACTCAACGGCACGCCTCTGAAGGCTGGCGACGGCGCCGCGTTTTCCGACGAATCGGAAGTGCGCGTCGAAGCAACGGAGCCGTCCGAAGTCCTGCTCTTCGACCTGGCCTGATGCGCTGAACCGCAAAACCTCGGGGGTTCCGATCCCTGAGGTTTTCTTTTTCCCCGCCAGCAGGCCTGTGATAACTTGCCCGCCTGGGTGGTGGATAATCTGTTCTGAACCCGAAAGGAGAACCCGCATGTCGAATTCCTCGAACAGCCTCGTTCCGCTCTTCGGCCGGATTCTGTTGAGCGCAGTTTTCATCCTGGGCGGCATTGGCAAAATCGCCGGATTCTCGTTCGAGGAAAGCATGGTGGCCGCGAAACATCTCCCCATGCCCGCCGCGGCGCTCAGCCTCGCGATGATCATCGAGCTGGTCGGCGGCCTGGCGATTCTGACGGGCCTGTTCACTCGATTTACGGCATGGATCGTCTTCCTCTACATGATCCCGACGACATTCCTGTTCCACAATTTCTGGGCGGTGCAAGGCGCGGACCGGATCGACACCATGATCCATTTCGAAAAAAACCTCGCCATTATGGGCGGCCTTCTCCTTCTGGCCGCGTTCGGCCCCGGCGGCTATTCGATCGACAGCGCCCGCGCCCCGCACGCGTAGTGCCGTGAATCCGTCGCCGCTGCGGTTGCATCCGATTCGTGGTCTAATAATCCGCCAACTCAAGGAGGCATGATGCCCGAACACAAAAGACCCGCTCCGGCCGCCGCGCCGATCCACGATCTGATCAGCCACCGCTGGAGCCCGCGCGCCTTCGATGCGCGCCCGATTCCGTCGAAGGAACTCAAGTGCCTGTTCGAAGCGGCGCGCTGGTCTGCTTCGTCTTATAACGCCCAGCCGTGGTATTTCATCGTCGCCACGAAAGACGACCCCGAGAATTTCCAGAAAGTCTTGAGCACATTCGTCGAATTCAATCAGGGCTGGGCGAAGAACGCCTCCGCCGTCGCGATCAGCGTGGCCGGGCACAAGATGCCGCACGACGGCTCGCAAAATCGCCACGCGTTTCACGACGTCGGCCAGGCCGCCGCGACGCTCGCGCTCGAAGCCGCTTCGCATGGCATGCAGGTTCATCAGATGGCCGGCATCCATCCCGAAAAAGCCCGCGAAGTGTTCGGCATTCCCGCCGATTTCGAGGCCGTGGCCGGCATCGCGATCGGCTACCCCGGCGATCCGCTCACGCTCCCGGAAGGCCGCCTGCGCGACCAGGAAACCGGCGCTCGCCAACGCAAGTCCGCCTCCGAATTCGTCTTCACGGGGAAATGGGGCGCCACTTCTCCGATCGTCCAGTAACCTAGCGATCGTGACTACGCGACGGTCACGTCGAAGTACTCGACCGTGATGCTCTCCAGAATCGCGCGTATCTTCGGAAAGTAGATTTTCCCGTAATCGGACGCCTCGTGCGCCTCCCAGGCCGCGTGGTCACGATACTGTTCCTCGACGATGTACGTTCGAGGCGCCGTCCGCGATCTCAGCAGCGAATAATAGACGCAGCCCGGCTCGCACTTCCGCATCTGCGCCCGCAATTCTGTAAACATTCTTTCGAATTCGCTCTCGTATCCGGCTTTGACGACGACATGCTTCAGGCCTCCCACCATCGGACACCTCCCTCCGATTCCCTTGCCGCGTAGTGTACTGCGTGCGGCGGCCATGCGCGCACTTGCCTATGGGTCCGCGCGTTGATACATTCCACGCCCGGGAGGAATCTCCACCATGAAAATCCGAGCCATTGCCGCGCTCGTCGCGCTGCTGCTTTTCGCGCCCGCCTTTGACGTGCCCCGGGGCCCGCAGGCCGCCGCCGACAAAAAAGACGTCGCCGCCGAGCTCGACGCCCTGAAAATGCAGGTCGCGCAGCTCGCCCACCAGGCGCAGGACGCACAGGACTACATCGCCATCGCGAATCTCCAGCGCGCCTACGGCTACTACGTCGACAAATGCATGTGGGATGAAACCGCCGACCTTTTCTCGAAAAACGGCACGCTCGAAATCGGCCTTCGCGGCGTCTGGGTGGGACAGGATCGCGTCCGCCAGTATCTCCACACGCTGCCTGACCTGAAGTACGGGACCCTCTTCAATCACATGCAGCTTCAGCCCGTGATCGACGTCGCGCCCGATGGAAAGACCGCCAAAGGCCGCTGGCGCGCGTTCGAACAGTTCGGCCTGCTGCACAAAAGCGCGCAATGGGCGGAAGGCACCTACGAAAACGAATACCTGAAAGAAGACGGCGTCTGGAAAATCAGCAAGCTGCACTACTACATGACCTACTACGTGGATTACTACAAAGGCTGGGACCAAGGCGGCAATCCGCCTCCCGGTCCGATCGCCGGCATGCCGCCCGATCAGCCGACCACGGTGCCTTACAAGCTCTACCCGGATGTTTTCGTCCCTCCGTATCACTACAAAAACCCGGTCACAGGGAAATAGCCATGCGAATTCAGCGTTGGCCTCTGGTTTTCCGGCTGCCCGCCCTTGTTTTCAAAGGGAGGGGATTTTTCCCGGCTTTCTCTCCGGTTTTGGAGGCGCCCATAAAATGAGACTTCGACTCCTACAGCTCGCCATTCCGCTCGCGCTCGTCGCGGCGTTTTGCGGCGTTTCCGCACGCGATGCGGCCAGCGCCGCCAAATCCCGGGACGTCGTCGCCGAAACCGCCGCGCTGCAAACGCAAGTCGCCCAGATCGCGCACCAGATCCAGAACTCTACCGACTACATCGCGATCAACAACCTCGAGGATGCCTACGGCTACTACGTCGACAAAACGAAGTGGGACGAAGTCACCGACCTTTTCACCGACGACGGCTCGGTCGAGATCGGCCTGCGCGGCGTTTACAAAGGCAAGGAGCGCGTGCGCGCCTACATGCATCACCTCGGCGACCTGAAGTACGGCACGCTGTTCAACCATTCGCAGCTGCAGCCCGTGGTACACATCGATCCCGACGGCCTGCACGCCTACGGGCGCTTTCGCGCTTACATGCAGGTCGGCACGCTGGACAGGCGCTCCCAGTGGGGCGACGCTGTTTACGAAAACCAATACGAAAAACAAAACGGCATCTGGAAAATCAAGAAACTCCACGCCTACTTCATCTACTACGTGAATTACTACAAAGGCTGGGACCAGGGCGGCGACCCGCCTCCGCCCCCGCTCAAGGACCTGCCGCCGGACGAGCCCACTACTTTCGATTACAAGCTCTACCCCGACGTCTACGTCCCGCCCTTCCACTACAAGAATCCGGTGACCGGAAGATAGCAACGGGCGATTTGCCGTTGGTCATAGGGCGAGACGCTGCCGAAAGTCGTTTTTTCCGCGCACCACAACGATTGATTTGTGTGTCACTTCGTGAGGGTGCCCATCGCGGTTTGAGCGAGGCTGCGAGTTAAATCTGGCCGCGGCCGCCGTCCACGTCGATTTCGACACCGGTTACGAAGGATGCGTCGGACGACGCGAGGAACGCGACGGCTCCGGCCACTTCTTCCGGCTTGCCGAGGCGCTTCATCGGAACCGACGCGATCAGGGTCTTGCTGATTTCGTCGAGTACTTCCTGCGGCGCGCCCGACCGGCTGACGATCGGCGTGGCGATCGGCCCGGGCGCAACGGCGTTCACGCGGATGTTGCGGTCCACCAGCGCGCCTGCCAGCGATCGCGTGAACGAACGCATCGCTGCTTTCGTGGCCGCGTAGACGCTTCCGGCCGGAAGGCCTTCGTGGCTCACCACGCTCGTGTTCAGGATCACCGATGCGCCGTCGTTCAAATGCGGCAGCGCCCTTTGAATCGTGAAGTAGGAGCCTTTCGTGTTGATGTCGAACATCCAGTCGTATTTCTCCTCGGTGGTCGCGTCAAAGGGAATGAATTCCGCCACACCGGCGTTGGCGAACAAAATATCGATTTTTCCGAATTTCTTCGTCACCGCCGCAAAGAACTTGTCGATCTCAGGCAGCTGCGCCACGTCGGACTGCACGGCCAGCACGTCGCTACCGATGTATTTGACGGCTTCATCCAGTGTTTTCTGGCTGCGCCCGGAGATTGCCACGCGCGCGCCTTCCTCCGCCAGCCGCTTCGCCGATGCCAATCCGATCCCGCTGTTTCCCCCGGTCACCACTGCCACTTTCCCTTCCAGTCTCTTCATGGATTCCTCCGCTTCGCTGGCCGGGCCGACATCTTTTCACGCCTGGCCACGTTGAACTGCTTAGATGACCCAGAAATTTTGCGGATTCAGCGCGAATCGGTGCCAGCGCGGGTGTCGCGCCCGCCGCGCTTCGGCTGCCTTTGCGAGAAGCCGCGGGAGCGGCTACAATGCAATATCGAGCATCTAATTCACTGACGGTACGTGCGTTCAGCAAAGAGAGATTCCACGACTTCGACAGACGTGCTCGGCGGACTCGCCGGGCCGATTCGCCGGAGCTTCGGGATGACACCCATACAAAATGGACGTTGAAAAGGTCATAGACAATGTCGTAGCGCGCTTCATCGGGACCAAGCATGAGCGCGACGTGAAACGCGTGCAGCCGGTCGTCGTCGAGATCAATGCGATCGAGCCGGAAATGAAGGGGCTGCGCGACGAAGATCTTGCCAAGCGCACTGCCGCGCTGAAGGCGGAGGTTCAGGGGCGCCTCGAAGGCGTCGAACCCGACGATCCCGACTACAAGCAGAAGCTGCAGGACGCGCTGGAACCTGCGATCGTGCCCGCATTTGCGGTATGCCGCGAAGCCGGCCGCCGCACACTGAGCATGCGGCATTTCGACGTGCAGCTGATCGGCGGCACCGTGCTGCACCAGGGCAAAATCGCCGAGATGAAAACGGGCGAGGGCAAAACGCTCGTCGCTACGCTGGGCGCCTACCTGAATGCGCTGGCCGGCAAAGGCGTGCACATCGTCACGGTCAACGATTACCTGGCACGACGCGACGCCGAGTGGATGGGCCCGATCTACAAAATGCTTGGCCTGACGGTCGGCGTAATCGTTCACGATCTGGACGACGCACAGCGCCGCGCCGCCTACGCCGCAGACATCACCTATGGTACGAACAACGAATTCGGGTTCGACTACCTGCGCGACAACATGAAATACGATTTGAAGGATTGCGTGCAGCGAGGACACCAGTTCGCCATTGTTGACGAAGTGGACTCGATCCTGATCGACGAAGCGCGCACGCCGTTGATCATTTCCGGCCCCGCCGAGGAATCGACCGACAAGTACTACAAGATCGACAAAATCATTCCCAAGCTGATTCGCGATATTGACTATACGCTCGATGAAAAACTGCGCACCGCGACGCTGACCGAAGAAGGCGTAGCGAAATGCGAACGCCTGCTGAACCTGGGCAATCTGTTCGATCCCGCGAACATGGACATCATCCACCACGTCTATCAAGCCCTTCGCGCGCACACGCTATACGAGAAGGACGTCGATTACGTGATCAAAGACGGCGAAATCGTGATCGTAGACGAATTCACCGGCCGCCAGATGCCCGGACGCCGCTGGTCGGACGGCTTGCACCAAGCGATCGAGGCCAAGGAAGGCGTCAAAATCGAGCGCGAGAATCAGACGCTTGCAACCATCACCTTCCAGAATTATTTCCGCATGTACAAGAAACTCTCGGGAATGACCGGCACGGCGGAAACCGAGGCGCCGGAGTTCGACAAGATTTACAAGCTGGAAGTGGTGGCCATCCCGACGAATAAGAATCTGATCCGCATCGAGAATCCCGACGTCGTCTACCGCACTGAAAAGGAAAAATACGAAGCGGCAGTGAACGGGATCATTCAAGAGGACGGGACGAAAACCGGCGGCATCCGCCAATATCACGAAAGCGGCCAACCCGTGCTCGTCGGCAGCATCTCCATCGAGAAATCCGAAAAGATCGCCGAAATCCTGAAGCGTGCGGGGATTCCGCACCAAGTGCTCAACGCCAAGCAGCACGAACGCGAAGCCAAAGTGATCGCGCAAGCCGGCCGAAAGGGAGCGGTAACCGTCTCGACGAACATGGCCGGCCGCGGCACCGACATCCTCCTCGGCGGAAACCCCGAGGCCATGACGCGCGACTATTGCCTGAAGGAAAAGCTCGCCATGCCGTATCTGCCGGCCGGGTCCGTAATCGGCGCGGCTCCCGGCACCGAAACGCCGGCACAGGCCGATGCCGCCGCGGCGGGCACTTCGGGTAATGGCTCAGGCGCATCGGCCGCTCCAGCGGCCATGGTGCTGTTCCAGCAGGAGGGCAAGATCTACCAGGTGCCGCTGGAAACCTGGAAGCCGCTCTACGATCAGTTCGCCGCGCAGTGCAAGACGGAACACGACGAGGTTGTGGCCATGGGTGGCCTGCACATTCTCGGCACGGAACGCCACGAAGCCCGCCGCATCGACAATCAGCTCCGGGGCCGCGCCGGACGCCAGGGCGACCCCGGTTCCTCGCGATTCTTCCTTTCGCTCGAAGACGATCTGCTCCGCATTTTCGGCGGCGAAAAGATGCAGGCGATCATGTTCCGGCTGGGGATGACCGAAGGCGTGCCGATCGAATCGCGGCTGATCAGCAAACGCATCGAAGGCGCCCAGAAACAGGTCGAGGCGCAGAACTTCGAGGCCCGCAAACATCTTCTTGAATACGACGATGTGATGAACAAGCAACGGGAGACGATCTATTCCCTGCGACGTTCGTTCCTGGAAGGCCGCGACCAGAAGGAATTCGTCCTCGAGCGTGCCAAAGCCATTGCCGACGAGCTGGTTGAGATGTACTGCCCGCGCGACCAGCACCCGGACCAGTGGAACGTGACTCAGTTTTCGAACGAGCTTCTGAACCAGTTCGGCATCGACCTAAAAACCGCTGGAATCGACCCCGCCCAGCTCAATCACGATGGGCTGGCCGAGGAGCTCGTCGAGAAGGTCAACGCCCGGTACGGGGAAAAGGAGACCCTTTTCAGTCCGCCGACCCTCCGCTGGCTCGAGCGCCACATCCTGCTCGACATCGTGGATGCCCAGTGGAAGGACCACCTGCTGACGCTCGACCACCTGAAGGAGGGCATCGGCCTCCGCGGGTACGGTCAGAAAGACCCTCTGGTCGAGTTCAAAAAGGAAGCCTTCACCCTGTTCGACGAGCTGATGAACCGCATCGACACAGAGGCCGTCCGCTTCCTTTTCCTGATGCAGCCTGCAAAACCCCAGGATGAGGCGAAACAGATCGAAGAGCGCCAGCGCCGACAACAGAAAAACCTGCAATTTCAGGCCGGACCGGCGCAAGCGGAGCCGCCAAAACCCGTCCGGTCCGGTGCCAAAGTGGGCCGCAACGACCCCTGCCCCTGCGGATCCGGCAAGAAATACAAGAAGTGCCACGGCACGGCTGCTTAGTTCCCCAGACCCCCGTATCCGTCCAATTTTCAACGAATCAGTGGGCATCTGCGATCCAATAAAGGTTATACTTATCTATCTCTTATGTGGGTTATTTCGCGGACACAAGGCCCACACTCTAGGGTTGGTGTAACCGAGTCGCAATGATACAAATGATGGCGGGGGCTTGGGTTGTAGGCGGGCCTCGGTCACCTGTGGCTAGGGCCACACCATTACCGCGCCGCAGTGAGGCGCAATTCAAAAAAAACAGGAGCTATAGATGAAAAGGTTGGCACTTTTGTGTGGGGCCATGTTGCTGTTCGCGGGGTTGGCATCGGCCCAGGACAGTCCAAAGGTTGAAGCGTTCGGCGGCTATTCCTACCTCCGGGCAAACGAGGGTGGTGAAGGGTTCAATTTCAACGGGGGCAGCGGTTCCCTCGCGTATAACCTAACTCCGTGGCTCGGCGTCGTGGGGGACTTCGGCGGATATCACTGGAGCGGTTCAGGCGATTTCGCGGGCGAGGATGCGACCATCGTGTCGTACCTGTTCGGACCCAAAGTTGCGCTGCGCCATGGTCCGATTACCCCGTTTGCCCAGGTCCTGTTTGGTGGCGCCCATTTTTCGGCGAGCGGCGAGGACTGCGACGATGTCCGGCTACACCGTGAAGGCGATGGTTGCAGCAGCGGCAGTTTCTCCGAGAACGGCTTTGCCATGACGATCGGCGGCGGTGTGGACTGGAACGCTACGTCGCACATCGGGATTCGCCTGATCCAGGCCGAATACCTGCTGACGAAACTCAACGGCGAAGGCGTCGGCGGCAGCAACACTCAGAACAACGCCCGGATTTCGGCCGGTGTGGTGTTCCGCTTCTAACCTCAGACTGAATCCGATGTAGGGATAGGGCCGGCGGGCATCCGCCGGCCCCTTTTTTTTGTGGCAGGCGCCTGGCTAGTTTCCGACCACGAAGAGGTGGCCGTCGTTCTGGGTGTAGAGTTTACCGTCGGGCCCTACCGACAATGGGGTGTAGGCCGCGCCGACAGCCAGATTCAGGAAGAGATTTTGCGTGGCTGTCGTGAAAATGCCCGAATTGCCCTGGGGCAGGACGTAAAGATTGCCATCCTCGCTGGTGGCGTAAACGTTGCCGTTCACATCCACCGCGGGCATGTTGATGCACCATTCAAAGCCGTTGGGATTTGTGCTGGTGCAGGTGAGCCCACCATTCGCATTGCGCTGGCAGCTCTGCGTGTTCGTGTTCTGGAATTGCCACTCGATGTTGAGGTTCGGATCGAGCTGCGTGATGTAGTACGGGCCTGGGGTCATCGGCGGGCAGAGGGTGTTGCTCCCGGAGCAGTATAGCGGTCCGCCGTAATGATTGTCCTTCAGCACGATCGAGAACGTGCCACCGTGGCTATAAACCGCGGGTGTGGAATCCCATCCGAAATCGTAGGCGCCAGTGAACGTGCCGGCGGAGCTGAATTTGAACATGTGGCCGCGGAAACCGTTGTACGCCGTAATTGCGCCGGTAATAACCGAGCCATCGGGCAGAACGACAGGGGACGAGGAACCCAGATCGAGAACCTCGGCTGATCCGGGCGCATTCGTGGTGGGATCCACACCGGCCGTTGCACCTACGCGGCAAGCGTTGGGACTGGAGTTCGTCGGCCCGATGGGCACCAGGACGCCACAACCGTCGGTGAGCAGGTTTTGCATGGAGGTTGCCCACTTCGGACCGGAGAAATCCGGCTTCACGGCGACCAAGTAGGCGGCCATGCTGTCCAAGTGCGCCCGGCTGACGGTGTAAACGGTGCCGTCCGGTGCGACGGCCGGTGCAATATTGATTCCGGGACGTTGCGAACCACAAAGGACGGTCGGGGGCTGTTGACTGGTGCCGACGACGTTTGCCGGAGGCCAGGGCAAGGTGGTGGTGCCGGAAAATTGGCCCGGGCAGGTGGTGGCGGTCGCGGCCGGCGCGTTGGGAACGAGCGTGGCAAAGGACACCACACTCGTAGCATCCCCCGGAGTGATTTTCACGAGCCAGGCGCCCAGCACGTCGGTTTGCCACGGATCTCCATTGGTTGGATCGGCGAGCTCGATCGCATTGTAATAGACGTTACCGGCGGAATCGGCGGTCAGGGGGCCGGCTACGTAGGTGTCCGAAGCGGTCACGTTGTTCATTTGGTCAAAGGGATTGATGTAGGAAACCACCGTGCCGAAGGCCTGGGAGATCTTCCAGACCGTTCCTCCCCCGCCGGGCACGTAGATGTAACCGTTAGCGTCAATGGAATGGAACACGGGCTCCCAACCATTGAGTGAGGCGCCGTTCGGCTCCGGCTTCCAGTCGGTCGGAAAGGTCCACACCGGCAAGAATGCGCCGTTGATCCAGGTGTATCGCGTTTCGTTCCACTGCTCGGTGGACCAAGTGTTCGGACCGCAGGCCGAGCCCTTCGCCCAGGCCCCGGGCGGATTGCAGGAAGTATACGTCCCGGTCTTGGTCATAAAATAAACGTCGTTTCCGTCGGTGATCGGCGCCGGGTAGTGAACGGTGAGGTCCCCGTCGCCGCCCGCGCCTTTGTTTTCCGCCTGTTCCTGTGCGACGAACGGCTCATACAGAACGTTCGCGAGGATGTTTGTGGCACTCTGCCCGGCTACGCTGACGAAGCCCGTATGCTGCGGGTTCGCGCCCCACTGCGCCCAGAAAGGCGTGTTTGTGGGCGCCGCCGCAACGACGAAGGTCACGGTGATCGTGGCCGGCGCGACCTGTGCGTCCGATGAAGTTATCGTCACGTGCCCGGTGTAATCACCCACCGCCAGAGTTCCCAGCGCCACGTTGACGCCGACTGAATCGGGAGCGGTTCCGTTGCCCGGTGTTACGGTGAGCCACGGCGAATCACTGGCGGCCGTGAAGCTGAGCGTACCGCCGCCGGAATTCGTGACGTTGACATTGACGGGCGTGGGGGTGAAGGCCAGCCCGAAATTGGCGGCGAACGACAGCGCGGTCTCGGAGAGGTCGATCGCCGGTGCGGCGCCCTGGCCTGCGCTTCCGCCTCCGCAGGCGCTAAACCCGACACACACCGTCAAAACCAAAAGAATTGCTGTGACCCGGTTCCTCATCGTGTTAAACCCTTTTCCCCCGCCCCGTCGGCACCGCGAAAACGCCGGGGGAATTGTAACCAAATTCCTGTTTGTTCTCGCGGCAATCATGGCCGCGATATTTATTGGCGCGCAAAATTCTTGTGATAGTCTCTCGGCCACGGTGGGGGAAAGCCGCTTGGGTTGATTGGGGTTCGCGATGAGTTCACCGGAAGCCGGGAGTTGCCGCAGGACGGGCTGCGCGAAATCGATTCCCGCCGCGCTAGCCAACGAACGAATCTGCCTGGATCATTTTCTGGAAGATGCATTCTCGCGCACGGATCAGACGTTCGGCCGATGCCGGGAAGGGCGGGCGATGAATCCTGCGGACGTGGAATGGCTGCTTTCCGACGCGCTGGCAATCGTGAAAAACCTGGAAGAAAAAGCGGGCGACCCGCAGCCCGAGCAACGTGACCGGATGCTGGAACTACTGCTGAAGCTGGCGAATCTGCACGAGTACGTAGCGCACCATTCGATTCGCCTCGACCGGCCCGCCTGATCCCCCTTCCCACCTGCCCGGGCATTGCCCGCTTGCGAAAAAGACAACACCCGCATCGCTCCGGTTCTTGCATTTGCCCGCCCCCCGCTTCAATCTGAGAATCGGTATCCCGGATACCCCCGCATGCCGGACGTAAAAAAACTCGATCCGTTCAAGCCGCAGCAGCCGACCATTCCCGGCGTGGAGCCACAGCCGGAACGCGCCAGGCCCGAGGCTTCGGCTGCGCCCGCGCTCGAACCTCGCAGAGAAGTGGCGGCCGCACCCGTGTCGCACGCGGCGCAACCGAAGATTATTTTGATCGTGCTTGGCGCCGTTGTCGCGGTGGTCCTGGTGGGAGGACTGATCCTTTGGGGTAAAGTTTCCTCCAGCAAGGCGATACCCGTGTCGGCCGACACGACAGCACCTTCCGACCCGCCTCCGCCGGCTCCCGCAGCGCCCAGTGAGCCGATGGGGCCCGGCGCAATCGCAACTGTGGGAGAGCTGGCGAAACCATGGGCTTCGAAGCATTTTCAATATCGAAATTACGTGTCGGGTCAACTCGAGCCGGCGATGGTGGTGCACCTGCCGCACGGCGAGTATTGGGGATTCTCGCTGGTCGAGCCTTTCGGGACCTGCCAGCTCGAATTTGTGACTGATCTCGACAAACTGAAAGCGGACTACGGCTATCGCGCCGAACATCCGATGGTCGCCGACCCCTGCAATCACACCGTTTACGATTTGCTGCGGTATGGGGGCGGGGCTTCAAGCGACGACCTTGTCCGCGGAGTGATCGTGCAGGGAAACGGAATTCGCCCGCCGATGGCGATTGAGATCAAAGTGCAGGGCGACAACGTGGTAGCAGGCCGCTCCGAATAATTCTCCCGAAGAGTCGAATCCAGAAACACGAACGCTACTGCCCGATTTGTGGAGGCGGGCCGTGGCGCGCGTGACGGCAGTCTTCCGGCTGCCGACCTAGTTACTGGTCGGAAGCTGCTCAACCGATCTTGCCACCATGACCGGCGAGTTGGTCGCCGGGTTGATCAGAACGAAACCAACGACGCGGAGCGGAAGGGCGGTCGTTCCCGTCAATCCGGACAGTCCGCTGAGGTTGATGAAGTTCGTCACGTCCGTGGTCACGACCGGCAGAGGACTCGGCAGCAAAATGCCGTCGGTCCAATCGTCGGTCAGCTCGAAGCTGCCTTGATTGCCGTTCTGGATGACGGTCTGGCCGACGACGAGGGTTCCTTCCTGGCCTTGACGGCGCAGCACGACGCGATGGGGCGTGAGAGTGGAAACGCCGTTCGTGGTGGTGAGCTTGCCGCCGACCGCGACGGACTGTCCGGGCGCCAACAACGAGTTGTTGAAGATGAGCGTGGTGATCGGGTTCTTGATGTTGGCGATGCGGTATTGCTCATTGCCTGTGAGGGTCAGCGTAGTGATCTGCGCATCCTCAATTCCGTTGATGTCCGGCAATTCCGCGCGGACGAAGAGATCGGCGGCGGTCGCAGGCCCCGTCGGCGGACGAATGCTGGTGAAGAGTCCAGCGAGGTAGAAACCATCCATCGAAACGACTTCGACCTCCGTAGCGTCGATGTCCTTCGAAACCGGATCGAGCGAGCCGGAGACCGCGACGATCGTGTTCGTGGTGAACTGGCTGATCGAAATCGCCGGATCGTCGAACGTCGTCGTTGCGCTGGTCTGCACGGTCCACTGGCGTCCCTTTGGTCCCTGGACTATGAAGCTGTTGCCGTTGGTCGACACAACCCCAGCCATGAAATCGTCGATGGACACGCTCGAATCATCCGCGCCGAGAAGCTGCATGTTCAACATAGGATCCACGGTGCCCGTGATTTGGCCGTTGCCGTCCGTCAAGAGCGATTGGTGCAGGTCGAGCTCCATGCGCAGGCCGACCATCTCCGAATCGGTAAGCACGAATTGCGACGGAAATGTAACCGTCACGGTTGCCGGCGCGAGAGTGCCGTTGATCGTGCTGACCGTCGGCGGATTCTGGGCGGTATCGATGAAGCTGATGACCGGACTTGCCAGCGTTACCATCGCGGAGGTATACGTTCCCTTCGGCACGGCGCTGAGGTCGATTAACTGGTGCAGGCCGCTCAGCTGCGCGAAGTCGACTGTGGCCGGGGCGTTGAGTACCGGCACCTGCGTGCCCGTTGAATTGATCAAATTGACACCTATGATCATCAACTGGCAGGAAACGACACCCTGAAGCGGCGCGTCTGTGCCGATTGTAAACACATTGGCCGTACCTTGACTGGAGGATCCGCCTGGGTTCGAGGCCGACGATCCGCCACCGCAACTGCACAAACTCATGATCGACAAAACAGCGATGAACACACCCGTAGCTCTAAGATTCCCCATGATGAATTCTCCTTCACCCAAACTCTGACTGCTGGAGCCGAATACGCTATTTCGGCTGCTGGCGATCAAACCCGCAGCCGAAAAAAAAGTTGTGCTGGATTTTGCGGGAGTCGCAGCTTTTTGACAGGTAACGAGCGGACTAGATGGCCAGATAGCAGCCACCTTCAGATGGATGCCCTTGCCTATTTCTTTCCGCTCTCGCGCTTTCCGGCGTTGACGTTCTTTGTTCTCTCGCCGTCTGCCACAAGAATGATATTTTAGCCGTGCACAGAATGGCGCGCGGCTGCACGAACGCACGCGCCAGGGACGTATCGCGTGAAACTGTTCGGTTTTGTCCTGTTGCTCGCGGGCTGGGGGTTGGTGGTATCGGCGCTGGCGCTATTGGCGGCGGACGCTCCGCGCAACATCTTCATACTAGCGGGCGTGGGAGTCGAAATCGTGGGGCTGGTGATCGTGATCCGCGCGCATACGCTGCGCCAAGGTGCGCAGGACTGATGCCCGCGACTTCCTTTTCCGCTCTCGACGCGCCGATCGTCCTCGCCATCGCGCTGATCTTCCTGGTCCCGTGCGCCGCTGCCGGCCTGGCACTCATCAATACGGGCCTGGGACGCTCGCGCAGCGCGGCGCATTCGATGATGGCATCGCTGTGCGTGATCGCAATCGCGGCGCTGGCGTATTTCGTCTGCGGCTTCGCGTGGCAGGGATTCGCGGGAGTGCCGTCCCACGTCGCGTCGGTGAGCGGAAAGCCGTGGAGCTGGCTGGGCGCCGGACCATTCTTATTTCGCCACCTTCCGCTCGACGGCTCTCCCACGTCGCTGGCGGCGCTGTTAGGAATCTTCAGCGTGGGATTGGCGGCGCTGATTCCGCTGGGTAGCGGCTCGGATCGATGGAGACTCGGCGCGTGCTGCGTGTCGACCGTTGTGCTCGCGGGATGGACGTATCCGCTCTTTGCGCACTGGGCGTGGGGCGGCGGCTGGCTGGCGCAGCTGGGAACAAATTACGGACTCGGTGCAGGATTTGTGGACTGCGGCGGAGCCGGCTCGATTCAAGCGGTCGGTGGATTGACGGCGCTTTCGATCGCCTGGCTGCTGGGCGCGCGCCACGGCAAATACACGCACGACGGCCTGCCGACCGCGATCCCGGGACACAACGGCGTGCTCGTATTGCTCGGCTGCTCGTTTGCGCTGCTCGGATGGCTGGGACTTAATTCCGCAGGCGCGATCCTTTACAACGGCGTCGATCCCGGACAGGCCGTACTGGTCGCAGTCAACACAATCTTGTGCGCGGCCACTGCCGCGCTGACCGGAGCCGTTATTACCAACGTGCGCTTCGGCAAACCCGACGCGTCGCTGACCGCGAATGGCTGGATCGGCGGCTTGGCCGCCAGCAGCGGAGCATGCGCGTTCGTGCACCCTGCGGAGGCGGCAACGATTGGCCTGATTGCGGGCGTCCTAGTCACATTTTCCGTCGAGTGGTTCGAGCTGCACATGTCCGTGGACGATCCCAGCGGTTCGGTTTCCGCGCACGCGATGGGAGGATTGTGGGGCCTTCTCGCGGTGGGAATTTTCGGGCGCGTTCCAGCAATCGGCGAATCGGGAATGCCTGTGAGCAGCGCGGGCGGGCAGTGGCTCGCGCAGTTGATTGGAATTGCGACGCTGATTGGGTTCATCCTGCCGCTGACTTACGGACTGAATTGGCTGATTGATCGCGTGTCGCCACAGCGGGTTGCGGCGGAAGGCGAACGGCAGGGGATGGATCTCTACGAATTGGGCGCCGGTGCATATCCGGAATTCATCGTGCATAGCGATGAATTCATCGAGCGATAGCCGCGCTTACCATCACGAGATAAACGGCGCGACCACGCCAAGAAATGTCGCCAATTCCCGCGTGTTTGTTTAGCGGCCGGACCCTTCCGTCCAGCCGTTGCCGAGGCCGTACGGAATCGTCACGAAGGGGAAGGCTTCCACTTCGTGAATCAGCCCGCCGCGAATCCCGAATGTTTCCATCGTCACCAGGTTTTGCAGCATCCCGGGAGGTGCGTCGGGCGGTGCGCCGCGGCGCGTGCCATCGTGCACGAACAGCGGAAACGCGGCGACTAGGCCTTTCTGTTCGTCGACGATCAGGGCGCGGCGCGGGCGAATGTGCTTCATATAGGCGAAGGTCTTGCTGTCGATCTGTTGCTTGCAGGTGAGCATGCTGAATTTCAGCTGTTGTTTGCCCGTATCTGTGTTCGGATCGGGCACCATCGGCGCGGGCATCATGCGCCCACCGGGCGTGGGATTGTTCACCGTCTGGTAGCCGTTCTCATGGCGCACGCAATCGTCGGCGAACGCGGCAATCGAACCGTCATCGCCCTCCAGCGCGTCGAAATAGGAATTCGCCGCGCGAATCAGCACGTCACGCGACGTGCGCTCGGACGCGGACACGTCGTTGACCAGCGTGGGCCGCGGAGTGGTCAGCAGCGGAATCGCGGCGTCATTAATGTTGCGATCCCACAGCTGCTCGATCTCGATAATCTTGCCTCGATCTATTTTCAGTCGCACGGCCACCAGCGCGTTGCGCCCGCCGATCAGCAGTCGGGCTTGCTCGGCCACCTGCTGATTGACCGGATCGGCCACGTAAATTTTGAAACTTGTCGGTTCGACTTTCGAGCGCCAGAGCATTCCCTCGCCGACGTCCATGTGCCCGGTGTTTTCGGTCATGCGCACGTCGAGAGCGAGCGGCCCGACGGCCTTGGGATCGTGGGCGAAGAGCGCGTTCATGTAGCCGTCCATGATGGCGATCAGGCAGGCGCGGTCGCAATCCTTGAACGTGCCCGGGTTCCAGGCCGGCGCAGGCGCATGCTCCTGCTGCGGAGCCGCCTCCGCGATTTGCGGCGCTCCGAGAATCGCCAATGTGATCAGCAGGAAAATTACGGGCCAGAAAGTTTTCTTCATCAACGCACCCCCCCAAGCGCGTGAGAACTGCGACGAAAATTCGCCGACGGCCCGCCACGATAGCGCGACAGTGGGCACGCGTCAATGCTTGCGGGTGCGGGGGATTTGCGAGATTATACGCGTGGGAATGTAACCGAATCCGACTTCAGGCCGTCCGAAGGATGTTCCACAACTGGCCGGGTGGGGCCATCACATGAATCGACGCAAGCTGCTGTCGCTGTTGGGTATGTCTCCGGCGATTCTGGCTGGCGAATCGGTGCTTGCCGCGCAGGGGGAGAAAAAGCCCGCGCCAGCAACACATTCCTCTGCAGCCCCTGCAAAACCCGGCACGGGCCCGGCGAAAATTACCACCGTAAATCCCAAAGGCATGCCGCCGCAGATTCAGCTCATTCCGATGGCCCCCCGCCTGGATTCGCTCGACGGAAAGACCGTCTATCTTGTGGACACCGGCTTTCACGGTTCGGACATGCTGCTCGAGCAGATTCAGGAATGGTTCAAGACGAACATGCCCGGCGTCACCACTGTCTTCAAGCGCAAAGCCGGACCCTACGCGCAGGACGATCCGGCGCTGTGGAAAGAGATCAAGGAAAAGGGAAACGCGGTCATCATGGCCGTGGGCCATTGAAGCACGTGCACACCAGCGACCGTCGGTCACTGCATAACCACCGAAAAGATGGGCATCCCCAGCGCCCCGATCATCACCAAGGCGTTCAAAGACCTCGCCATTCTCAACGCCGCCAAGCGCGGCATGCCGCACGAACGCATCTGCTTCACGCAGCATCCGGTTTGGGGTAAGACGCCCGATGAACTGAAGGTCTACGTCAACGGCGACGACCCGGTGAACAACAAGCCGTTCATGAAGGAAGTCGTGGACGCGCTGACCGTGCCGCTGAGTGACGACGAAAAGAAATCGGGAATGGTGAGCGTGTCCGTGGGACCGCCTACGTTCACCGACACGGCCGACAATCTGCAGGACTTTTATCTGAACAACGGCTACACCGATTTTCTCCCGATCATACTGCCCACGGAAGAGCGCGTGGACGCGATGATGAAGGGCACGAGCCATCATCCCGACGAGGTGGTCGGCAAGATGGCCGCGGGCGCGTACCCACCGTGGAGTTACACGGTGCGGCACGTCGCGGCGAGCGCGGTAATGGCCGGATGCCGCCCAGAGTATTTCCCACTGCTGCTGGCGGTCGCGTCCACCGGGATTGCGTCGCTCTTCAGCTCCACCAATTCGTTCGCGTTCGCGATGATCGTGAACGGCCCGATCCGCGACAAGCTCGAGTTCAATTACGGCATCGGAGCGCTGGGCCCGTTCGCGCAGGCCAACGCCGCGATCGGCCGCGCCTGGACGATCATGTCGAAAAATCTGGGCAACGGCGGAATCCCGGGTGATACGTACCTCGGCTCCGTCGGCAACAATTTGAATTACAACAATGTAGTGATCGCGGAAAATGAAGAAGCGAGTCCCTGGGATCCGTTCCATGTACAGCGTGGGTTCAAGAAAGAGGAAAACGTCGTCAGCCTTTTCCGTGGGCTCGGCGTTGTTCCCGGGCAGGTCGCGCGCGGCAGCAGCGTCAACACCGCGCCGATGTTCGACCAGCAGATGAGCGATCTTTTCAGCACCTTCACCGGATTCTTCGGCGCACTGATCATCGCCGATCCGCTCGTTGCCGTGCGGCTACACGAGCAGGGCTATGATACGAAAGACAAATTGATCGCCTGGCTCTATAAGAACACGACGCAAACCGTGAAGGACTACAAGAGCCGCAACTATTCCTACCTTTTCGAATACCCGCAAGCCTTGCAGGGCGTGGAACCCTTCGCGACGTGGTACAAGCTGCCGGACGACGCGGTGATCCCGCATTTCCCGCGCCCATCGAGCTTCAACATCGTGGTGACTGGCGGGCAGACGAACGCGTACCCGCAAGGGGCCAATATGAGTTACGGCGTCAGCGTTTCGATTGATAAGTGGGCATAGTCAGATATCACTCTCGTGGTCCGGCCCAATCGGAACTGAGGTGATCGATGAAGAGGCGCAATCTTCTCTCGCTGCTCGGCCTGGCCCCAGCGCTCCTTGCCGGCGCGCGGACCCAGGCGCAACCGACCGACAAGACCCCCAAAAGCGGCAAGAGTGGCGCAGCGCCCTCCGGCGCTCAATTCACCGCGTTGAATCCGAAAGGCTCGCCGCCTCCGGTGAAACTGATTCCGATGGCGCCGCGCCTCGACACGGTCCACGGTAAGACGATCTATCTCGTCGACACAGGATTCATGAGCGGAGGCGTGCTGCTGCAGCAGATGCAAATCTGGTTCCAGAAGAATTATCCCGATGTAACCACGATCTTTCGCAAAAAAGCCGGCGCCTACATGGAAGACGATCCTCCGCTCTGGAAAGAGATCAAGGCCAACGGCAACGCCGCGATCATGGCCATCGGCCATTGAAGCAGCTGCACACCAGCGACCGTTGGTCACTGCATAACGATGGAGAAGTTGGGAATTCCCTCGGTTCCAATGGCAACGAAGTCCTTCGCCGACCTCGCGAAATCGAATGCCTCGAAGCGCGGTATGCCGCATATTCGCGCCTGCTTCACGCCGCATCCGGTGTGGGGCAAGACTGCCGAGCAATTGATGGCGTACGTGGAGGGCGACGATCCCGTCTCCGGCAAACCGCTGATGAAGGAAATTATCGACGGCCTTACCGTGCCGCTCACCGCTGAAGACACGAAGACCGGGATGATGGATGTCAACGTAGGGCCGCCGATCTACGGCCCGGACACGCTCGACAATCTTCAAAAGCATTTTCTCGACAACGGTATGACGGATTTCCTGCCGATCATCCTTCCCACGCCCGAAAAAGTGGACGCCATGCTCAAAGGCACCAGCCATCAACCCGACGAAGTGGTCGGCAAAATGGCTGCGGGCGCGTACGCCGCATGGACGTTCAACGTGAGGCAGGTCGCCGTCAACGCCGTCATGGCCGGATGCGAGCCGGAGTATTTTCCGATTCTCCTGGCCGTCGCGTCCTCGGGAATGGCGGCGCTCGGCAGCTCCACCTCGTCGTTCGCCTATTCGATGGTGATCAATGGACCGATCCGCGACAGGCTGAATATGAACTACACCATCGGCGCCATGGGCCCGTTCGCGCAACCCAATGCCGCCATCGGCCGCGCCTGGACGCTGATCGGCAAGAATCTGGGCAACGGCGGAATCCCCGGCGACACCTACATGGGTTCGCAGGGAAACAATACGAACTACAACAACATCGTGATCGCCGAAAACGAAAAAGACAGCCTCTGGAAGCCCTATCACGTCCAAAAGGGATTCAAGCCCGAGGATAACGTCGTCAGCCTTTTCGCCGGCGAAGACATCCGCCAGGGCCACGGCGCCCGCCGCGCCGGAGTGCTCGAAAATCCAATGTTCGACGACCAGATCAGCGACATTTTCCGCACGCTCACCAGCCAGTTCGACGCGCTGGTGATCTGCGATCCGCTCACCATAAAACGCCTGGTCGAGCAGGGCTACGACACGAAAGAAAAATTGACGGAATGGCTGTGGAAAAACACCACACGCACCGCGAGGGACTACCGCGACTCCGCGTTCGTTTATACTTTCCACTACCCTCGCGCGCTCCGCGGCGAGGAGCCCTACAAAACCTGGTACAACTGCCCCGAAGACACGCAGATACCCTACTGGCCGAAGTCCGACAACATTGTTCTTGTCTGTGCGGGCGGCCAGACGAACCCATTCTTCCAGGTTGGTAACCTGACGTATCGCACGAGCGTCTCTATAGATAAGTGGATGTAACACCCGCCGTGGAACCGGCCGGCGTTGAGGTACAATTGGGTCAGAGCTCACGCACGAGTTTCACGACGAACGATTTGACGGATTCGTTGAATTAACCAGGGGGTGGAAATGAGTATCAATCGGCGAAGTTTACTGTCGCTGCTGGGCGCGTCTCCGGCGCTACTCGCCGGCGCGGCTGCCGCCGCGCAGAGCAAAGCCAAGGAAAAGCCAGGCAAGGCGCCGCCGATAGCTGGCGCGCCAAAAATCGTAGCCCTGAATCCACGGGGCATTCCACCGCCGATCACGTTGGTCCCCATGGCGAAGCGCCTCGACACGCTCGACGGAAAGACCGTCTACCTCGTTTCCGACGGTTTCCCGGGCGCCGATCACTTCCTCGCGCAGGTCGGCATCTGGTTCCAGAAAAACATGCCGAGCGTCACCACGGTCTACCGCCTGAAAGCCGGCGGGTTCGCGGACGACGATCCCAAGCTGAATGCCGAGATCAAGGAGAAGGGCCAGGCAGTCATCATGGCCATCGGACATTGAAGCACGTGCACTCCAGCGACCGTTGGTCACTGCATAGCGTACGAAAAGATGGGGATCCCGGCAGCGCCGATCGTTACGATCGCGTTTAAAGATCTTGCACAATCCAACTGCGCCAAGCGCGGCATGCCGCTCCAGCGCATTTCCTACACGCCCCATCCGGTCTGGGGCAAGACTGACGAACAGATGATGGCGTATCTGGAAGGCAACGATCCGGTCAGCGGCAAGCCGTTCATGCCGGAAGTTGTCGGTGCGCTCACCCGCCCGCTCACTGCGGATGAGTCAAAGACCGGTACCGTCACGCCTCCGACCGGAGCGCCAACCTTCACCGACACGTCCGACAATCTGCAGCAGTATTTCCTCGACAACGGATTGACGGACACCATGCCGATCATCATTCCGACACAGGAACGTGTCGACGCAATGCTCAAAGCCACGAGCCACAAACCCGACGAAGTCGTCGGCCACATGACTCCGGCGCAGGGTGCCTTCCCCGCGTGGTCCTACACCGTGCAGCAAGTGGCCGTGAACGCCGTCATGGCCGGGGCAACTCCCGACTATTTCCCGACGATTCTTGCGATTGCTTCGACCGGGATTTCGGCGCTCTTCAGCTCCACGAACTCACTCGTGTCCGCTGCGGTCATCAACGGACCGATCCGCGACAAGCTTCAGATGAACTACGGCATCGGCGCCATGGGTCCCTTCAACCAGGCTAACGCGACCATCGGCCGCGCGTGGACGATCATGTCCCGCAACCTCGACGGCGGCGGCATCTGCGGCGAGACCTATATGGGTTCGCAGGGCAACGTGATCAACTACAGCAACCTGATCATTCCGGAGAACGAGAAGGACAGTCCCTGGCCGGCCTTCCACACCACGAAGGGATTTAAGCCCGAGGAGAATGTTATCAGCTTCTTTTTCGGATTCCTGATCACGCAAGGCCAGGGCGGTAGGGGCCTCGGCGTGAAGCCGGTCCCACTGTACAACGTAGCCATGTCCGCCAACGTCGCGCCGTTTGCATCGCTGTTCGGCGCGTTGTTCCTACTGGATCCGCTGGTTGCCAACGGCCTCGGCGATCTCGGATTCAAGACCCGGGATTCACTGGCCGACTGGCTCCAGAAAAACACCACGGTCACCGTGAAAGACGTCAAGTCAATGCTCTTCAGCGGGCTGCCGCGCGGTCCCGAAGCGGCCACCCTAAAGGACGACGACGTAATTCCGAAGTGGCCCAAGGCGGACGCGTACCAGTTCGTGGTTATCGGCGGCCAAACGAACCCCTACCACCAACTCGCCAACATGAGCTATCGCGTCAGCGTCTCGATCGACAAATGGACCTGATCGCGGACTAACAAAACGTGTATCGACAAGGAAGGGCCGCGCGATGCGCGGCCCTTTTGTTTTTGCTTTTTCGTTTCCAGTATTTCCCTGTGCCTGCGGGCCCATTCTGGTTTCCCTACGGCAACGAAAACGCCAAATACGTATCGCCCGCCGTTACGAAAATATACTGCTTGCCGTCTACCTCATAACTGATGGGATTCGATCGCGCCGAATGCCCCATGAAAAACTCCCACAGCGGCTTTCCGGTCGAAGCATCCAGCGCGAAGAAATTGGCCTCATCCGTTCCGCTGAACACCAGTCCGCCGGCGGTGGAAAGAACGGGCACCCACGCTGGCGCCAGCATCTTGAACTCCCACTTCCGCTCGCCGGTGGTAGCGACCAGCGCCCGAATCGCGCCATACGACTGCTCCCCCGCCAGCGCCCGAATTCCGCCCCCGCCCACAATCCCCTTCGGCGGCCCCGACTCGATTTTCCCAGTGCCTTTGATAAAGTAAGCTCCCGTTTCATGCACGCTCACGTAAAACAAACCGGTGTCCGGCGAATACGAAGGCGAAGTCCAATCGACGCCGCCGGTAATGCTCGGATACACCAGCGTCCCAGCGCCCAGCGTCGGCTCCTGATTTGGCGCGGGAATCGGTCGGCCGTTCTCGTCAAGCCCCTTCGCCCAGGTCTCCTTCACGAACGCTTTTCCTGCAATGAATTTCCCGTTCGTGCGGTCGAGCACGTAATAAAAACCGTTGCGGTTGGCAAATCCCAGCAGCTTGCGCGGCTTTCCGTCGATCGACGCATTGAAAAGCACGGGTGGCTCGTCCGAATCCCAATCGTGGTTCTCGTGCGGCGAAAACTGAAAATACCATTTCAGTTTTCCGGTATCCGCGTCGAGCGCCACCACCGAACACGTGTATAAATTGTCGCCCGGCCGCTCATCGTCGTTGAAATCCGGCGCCGGATTTCCCGTGCCCCAATAAACCAAATTCAAATCAGGATCGTAGGATCCGTTGTTCCAGGTCGTCGCGCCCGCGCTTTCATACGCGCCCGCGCCCCAGGTTTCCGCTCCCGGTTCTCCCGGCCGCGGCGTGGTCCAGAATCGCCACAGCCGCTTGCCGGTTTTCGGGTCGTACGCGTCCAGGAAACCGCGCACGGCCGCTTCGCTGCCCGCGCTGCCGATGATGATTTTG
>DATNKM010000031.1:0-7147 GCA_035603395.1 Candidatus Acidiferrales bacterium | reverse complement strand
GGCTCGATCTCTTACGAAGCCCCGATGCTCTACGCTCTGGGCTTCATCGGCCTGTTCACCATTGGCGGCCTCACCGGCTTGTTCCTGGCATCGCTTGCCACGGACGTGCACCTGAACGGCACCTATTTCATCGTCGCCCACTTCCATTACGTGATGGTCGGCGGCGCGGTGATGGCCTACATGGGTGGCCTGCATTTCTGGTGGCCGAAGATTACCGGGAGGCTGTATCCCGATCTCTGGGCGCGCATCGCTGCGGCGATTATCTTCCTCGGGTTCAACCTCACGTTCTTCCCGCAATTCGTTCTCGGCTACCTGGGGATGCCGCGCCGCTATGCGATCTACCCGCAGGAATTTCAGGTGCTGAACGTGATGTCGTCCGCCGGCGCCTCGATTCTGGGCATCGGCTACGTAATCCCTCTGATCTATCTGATCTGGTCGATGCGCTATGGCCCGCCTGCGGGACCGAATCCGTGGGGCGCCAAGGGTCTCGAATGGACGATTCAATCGCCGCCCTTGACGGAAAATTTCGAGAAAATTCCGATCGTGACCGAAGACGCCTACAACTACGGCTCAGGAGCCAGCAGTGTCTGAACTAGCCCACGGCGCGCATCCTCAGGGATTCGCGCATCAATTCGAGGACATCGAACAACAGCGCGATGCCGGCCGCCTGGGCATGTGGACGTTCCTGGTCACCGAGATCCTGTTCTTCGGCGGCATGTTCACGTCGTACATCATCTACCGCTTGCTGCACCTTCCGTCTTTTGTACAGGGCAGCCACCAGCTGATCGTCAAATTCGGCGCCACGAACACGGCCGTCCTGATCTTCAGCAGCTTGACCATGGCTCTCGCTATCCGCTCTGCGCAGACCGGCAAGAAAAAGGGAACGATCATCTTCTGGCTGATCCTCACCATGATCCTGGGCGCGGCGTTCATCGCCATCAAACTGCGCTTCGAATGGTATCGGGATTGGACGGAAGGCTTGATTCCCGGCGTGCACTGGTTTTACAACGGTCCGCACGCGCCCGGTGTGAAGATGTTCATGTGCTTCTACTTCTTCATGACCGGATTGCACGCGATCCATATGGTCGTGGGCCTAGGCATCCTTACCGTGCTGGTGATCATGACCGCGCGGGACAAATTCTCGTCCGAGTACTATTCACCGCTTGAAATCAGCGGCTTGTACTGGCACTTCGTCGATATCGTGTGGATTTTCCTGTTCCCGCTGCTGTATCTGATCGGCGGGCGTTACTAAAGGGAGCTTCGACCAATGTCGGATCACGGCGAACACGGCACACATACCGAACACATTGTTCCCATCAGCACGTATCTGCTGGTGTTTCTTGCGCTGATGATCGGCACGGGCGTTACCACCTGGGTCGCTTATATCGACCTCGGCAAATGGAACACTGTCGTGGCGCTCGTGATCGCCTTCTGCAAGATGATCCTGGTCGTCCTCTTCTTCATGCACGTGAAATATGCCACCGGCCTCACACGCGTCATCATCATCGCCGGCTTCTTCTGGCTCGGGATCATGATCACGCTGTCCTGCTCCGACGAACTGACCCGCACCTGGGAAATCGTCCCCCAGGGCTGGCTCGGCAACGGCAGCATGATCCTTCCGCTCCTGTCGCGTTTGTTCTAGCGCTACTTTTTCAGCTCGCGTACTCCCCGTTTTATTGTCGATTAGACTTGACGCCCATCGTTTGTTTTCTGCGGGTTGCGAGTGTTTCTATTCGGTTTCATTGTCGCGCAGAAATGCGGCGATTCGCGACCTTCGCTCGCGATGTCGATTAGGTGAAACTCTCGAAATTGGGGCTGGACGGCCAGTGCGTTAAGCGGGCTTCCAGGAACCAGCTCGTGGCTCGCTCTCGAAAGATGCTTGCCCGCTCCGGCGAAAGCGTCGACATCAACATGGAAAAATGGGAGCTGCCTTTTGGCTGACAGGATTCTCGAGTACGCATCTGCATATTTCTTGAGGATCTCGAGTTTTAACTCCGACCACCCTCCTATCTCCTCGAATTGAACCTGCTTACTCACCTTGGCGCGTATAGTCGCCTTGAATTCGCCTACCCGCCAAGAGCTTTTCGAATACCAGAATAGTACATGACGACGATTGCTTAGGACGGCAGGACGAAGAAACTGCTCTAGCAGTGTTCCTCCGTCTACATCATCGGAGACGCCAGATCGACGCTCTAATCGGAACAGATATATCTTCCAAGGCGAACAAACGCTCTCTTCAGAGTGACCGCTCCTGTCGGATGATCACATCCACTTGTCGATGCTGAAGCTGCGGCCGTAGTTCATGTTGGCGACCTGGAAGAAGGCGTTGGTTTGGCCGCCGCAGACGACAAGCTCGATGTTGTCGGCCTTCGGCCACATCGGGACCGGCGCGTCGTCGGGAAGCTTCCACCAGCTGGCCATGGGCTCTTCGCCCTTCAGTGCGCGCGGGTAGATCCAGACGTGCGCCAGGAACGATTCGCGATATTCCTTTGCCGTGACGGTATAGGTTTTCCAGAGATACTGCTGCAATTTCTCTTTCGTGTCGTAACCCTGATCCTTGAGCGCGCTCGCGGTCAGCGGGTCCAGCACCACGACGCAGTTGAACATGCGGGCGAGCGTCGCGAACATGCTGCCGATCTGCTCGTCGAACTTGGGCTCGGGTGAGCCGGCGCCCTTGGCTCCGTGTCCCATGCGCATGTCCCAGCCGCTGAAGACGCTCACGACGTTTTCTCCGGGTTTGAATCCCTTCTGAACGCTCATCGGAGTCCACGGCGAGTTCTTTTCGTCTTCGACGATCACGCAGTTATTGTAGTTGATGTTGTTCCCCTGGCCGCCCCAGTAGGTGTCGCCGGGTACGGACCCGGGCCCCAGATTTTTTCCGAGCAGCGACCACGCGCGGCCGATCGTCGCGTTCGGCTGAGCGAAGCCGCTGAGCGCGCCGATGCCGTAGTTCATGTTCAGCTTTTCGCGAATAGGGCCATTGATCACCATGGCGTAGCCGAAGGATGTGGTGGAACCGCCGAGCGCAAGCTCACCGGAAGCTGCTAACGCGAGCACGACGGGGAAATACGACGGGTCGCATCCGGCCATCACGGCGTTCACCGCTACCTGCTTCACCGTGTATTCGTACGCGCCGTTCGCCGTGCGGCCGGTGCGGCCCGCGACTTCGTCCGGCTTGTGGCTGGTACCTTTCAACATTTCGGCCACTTTCGCCTCGGTGGGCACGACGATCGGCATGTAATCCGTCATCTGATTGTTCATGAAGTAGGCCTGGAGATTGTCCAGCGTGTCCGGGCCGAACGTCGCAGGGCCGGGCGAGACGGGCTGCAATCCGGTTTTTTCGTCCTCGGCGTTCAATGGCGCGGTGAGGCCATCGATCACTTCTTTCATGAACGGCCGATTGCTGATCGGATCGTTGGTGTCGAGAAACGCGCGGACTTGTTCAGCGGTGAGGCCCCATATCGGGTGCACGGTGTAGGCGATTCGCAGAGTTGGCATGCCGCGCTGGGCTGCCGTGGATTTCGCGAGATCGAGATACGCCTTGGTGATAATCGGAACGCTGGGGACGCCCATCTTCTCCATCGTCACGCAGTGACTCACGGTCGCTGGTGTGCAGCCGCCTCAATGCCCAATGGCCATGATGCAGGCTGCTGCATTGGCTTTGATCTCCGCCCACAGCTTGGGATCGTCCTCGGGATAGGTGCCGGCTTTTCTGCGCGAGACGGTTGTGATGCTCGGCATGTTCTGCTTCATCCAGGCTTCCACTTCGCGGATCATCACGTCGGCGGCCATGAAACCGGTGTCGACCAGATAGACCGTCTTGCCGTCCAGGTTGCTGATCGTGCGGGGCGCCATGGCGAAGCGCATTACGGGAGGCGGCGTGCCTTTTGGAGTTAGCGCGACAAATTTCGGGTCGGGGGGTGTCGCTGGCGCGGCGTCTTTCTTGTGTTTGTCGCCCGCCGCGGATGCGTTGGATGTGGCTAGTAGTGCTGGAGATACGCCTAGTAAGGACAGAAGCTTACGACGATTGATCATTCCTTCCCCCTGGGTCGACCCTTAGCAGGGTCAACTTTAATTCCGCGAGGGGGAAAAGGCAATGGCGCAGCCGGGTTTTGTATGCATTAATTCCCGCTGCCGGATTTCACTGCCGAAACGCGGAGAGCACAGAGAAAGCAACGGCAAGCGCTGGCGACGTAGAACGCTGAGAAGCACCGAGGCACGGAGAAAATTAGCCGGCGGCGCGGAAAGCTACTACGGCGTTTAGGCCGCCGAAGGCGAAGGAGTTTGAGAGGGCGGCGGCTACTTTCTGTTCGCGCGGCTTATTCGGGACGTAGTCGAGGTCGCATTCGGGATCGGCTTCGGTGAAATTTGCGGTGGGCGGCAGGACGGCGTGGTAGAGCGCGAGGATGGTGGCGATGGCTTCGAGCGCGCCGGCGGCGCCGAGCGCGTGGCCGTGCATGGATTTTGTGGAGCTGACGGCGAGTTTCTTCGCGTGCGCGCCGAAGACCTCGTGGATCGCTTTCGTCTCGACCGGGTCGTTGCCCGCGGTGCCGGTGCCGTGGGCATTGATGTAGCCGATTTCTTCGGGCGATAGGCCGCCTTCGCGCAGCGCACCGCGCATGGCGCGGGCGGGACCGTCGATGGTTGGCTGCGTCAGGTGATGCGCGTCGGAGGTCATGCCCATGCCGCAGACTTCCGCGTAGATTTTCGCCCCCCGCGCGCGGGCGAATTCCATGGGCTCGAGAATCATCATCGCGCCGCCTTCACCGAGAATCATGCCGCGACGATCCTTGCTGAACGGGCGGCAGGTGTCCGGCGCGACCACGCGCATCGCTTCCCACGCTTTCAGCATGCCGATGGTGAAGAACGCCTCGGCGCCGCCGGTGACGGCGAGATCGGCATCGCCGTCGCGCACCAGGCGGAAGGCTTGGCCGATGGCGTGGTTCGCGGACGAGCAGGCCGTGGAAACGGTGTAGACAGGCCCCGCGAGGCCGAGATCCATCGAAATGTGGCTGGCGCCGGCGTTGGCCATGGTCTTAGGGATCGTGAGCGGATGAACACGGCCGCGGCCCTGGACCCACAAGTCCTCGAATCCGGATTCGATAGCCGCCTGTCCGCCGACGGCTGAGCCGCAGACGATCGCGGCGTTTTTCTTCTGCTCCGGCGAAAGCTCGAGTTTGGAATCGCGGAACGCTTCGCGCGCGGCGACCACGGAAAATTGCGCGAAGCGGTCGAGCTGCGCGTCCTTGCCGCCGACGAAATGCTTCAACGGGTCGAAACCGCGGACCTGCGCGCCGTTCGGCATTTTCAGGCCGACGCCAGCGACGTCAGGAACCTCCAGCGGACCGATGCCGGAGCGGCCTTCGGAGAGAGATTTCCAGTTTTCGGAGAGATCGAGGCCCAGCGCTGAAATAATTCCCAGGCCAGTGATGGCGACGCGGCGCGGGGCCATCCGTTACACCGCCGGGCTGGCCGAGCCGGTTGCCGCGCTGGGTGGAGCGGCGGCGAGAATCTTCTTGATGCCTAACACGATGTCGTTGACGGTTTTGATGGAGCGCACGTCGTCGTCGGGAATCGAAATCTTGAAAGCGTTTTCGAGTTCGAACAGCAGCGTGAAGACGTCGAGGGAGTCGATGCCCATTTCCTGGAGGTTCGAGTCGATGGTGATGCCTTCCGCCGGGATGCGTTTCACGGACGCGAGTGTGGCGATTACCTTCTCTGCGACTACATCGGCCATCGATTGAGCCCCCGTTGGTCACGCCCGGCGCGCTGAGGAACGAGCCTCGCCGCAGGTTTCGTTGCGCTTCCCTTAAGTTGCGCTTGTATCGGTAAAAGCTAGCCCACGGCACCCAAGAAAGCAAATTCTAGCAGGACTGCCGGGCGGTTGGGTGCCTTTTTGCTGGCACGCCGCCGGTGCTTAGGGCCGGGGAACGAGACTCTGTGTGGCATAATGATGAATACGAAAAGCGGGGAGCCGGGCGCCTGGATTTCGCCAAAACTGTGACTGCCGGGAAAAAATTCCGCAAGAAGATCGCTGGCGTGCGTCGGCGGATGCGCGAGCTGCAGAAGCTTGCGAAGGCGTTGGTTTCGACGCGGCATCCGCTGCTGGTGCACATCATTCCCATTCGGCGCTGCAACCTGGCTTGCACGTACTGCAACGAGTTCGACGATTTCTCGAAGCCGGTGCCGACCGAGGAGATGTTCCGGCGGATCGACCGGCTGGGCGCCATGGGCACCGCGGCGGTGACGATCAGCGGAGGCGAGCCGCTGCTGCACCCCGATCTCGACGCGATTATTTCGCGGATTCGCAAGAACGGCATGCTGGCCGGGATGATCACGAACGGCTACCTTCTGGTGGCCGATCGGATCGAGCGGTTGAATCGCGCGGGGCTGGAGCATTTGCAGATCAGCATCGACAACGTGCAGCCGGACGACGTGTCGAAGAAGAGCCTGAAGGTGCTGGATCAGAAATTAGGGTTGCTCGCCGAGTACGCAATGTTTCATGTGAACATCAACTCGGTGCTGGGCAGCGGAGTGAAAAACCCCGAGGACGCGCTGAAGGTAGCGCACCGGGCACTGGAGCTGGGATTCACGTCCACGGTGGGAATTCTGCACGACGGCAACGGGCAGCTCGAGCCCCTGGGCACGCGCGAGCGGGAGATTTTTGAGGAAATCATGTCGCTGGGCAAGGCGTCGTTCACGCGCGTGAACGGTTTCCAGCACAATATCGCCGCGGGGCGCGACAATGTATGGCGGTGCCGTGCAGGCTCGCGCTATTTGTACATTTGCGAAGACGGGCTGGTCCATTACTGCTCGCAGCAGCGCGGGTATCCGGGGATTCCGCTGGCGGAATATACGGCGGAGCAGCGGCAGCGCGAGTTCTTGACGAAGAAGGGTTGCGCGCCGCGATGCACGGTTTCGTGTGTGCATCAGATTTCGGTGGTGGACCGGTGGCGCGCGCCGCAGAGATTTGACGGCGGATCGCCGGCGACATCGGGATCGCTGGTGCAGCTTACCGGGCCCGCCGCGCGGGATTGATACGTCGACTCGACCTCAGGGGCTAAAGCCCCGAGTTATTTGGTTCATTTTTGTCGGAGCTGAAGCTCCGACCCCCTAAGAATCGTGCGACGCATCATTCACCAATGCA
>DATNKM010000013.1:0-21928 GCA_035603395.1 Candidatus Acidiferrales bacterium | reverse complement strand
GCCATGATGCGGGTGCTTCGCGAGGAGCAGGCTTTTGCGGAGCGATTCATCGCGCATATTTTGGCGCGCAACATTCGTTTCGAAGCCGATCTGGTGGATCAGCTTTTCAATTCCAGCGAAAAACGCCTCGCCCGCACGCTTCTTCTTCTCGCGCAATACGGGAAGGCCGGCAAGCCCGAAACCATCCTTCCCAAGATCAGCCAAGAAACGCTTGCCGAAATGGTGGGAACCACTCGGTCGCGGGTCAGCTTCTTCATGAATAAATTCCGGAGGCTCGGTTTCATCGAGTACAACGGCAGTCTCTCCGTGCACAGTTCCCTCCTCAACGTGGTTCTCATCGACTAAGCCCCGCAGTTTCCATGCCAGATGTCGATTTCGAAACTGTTCGATATTGACCATATCCGCCCCGCCCTTTGGGCCTAGCCTTGATCCCAGCAATCGCTTGTTCCGATGAGCGACGATTCGGCCGTGAGATGGGAATTTCCGGGGCCGGCAGCAAAAGGAAGCCATGCGAATTCTGCTTTATAATCCGGACAACGGCGTTACCCGCAATTTCATGCCGCATCTTTGGATGTTCCTGCTTCAGGCGCTCACGCCGCCCGGCCACGAAGTTCTCCTGATGGATGGAAACGCACAGCCCATGGATGAAGAAGGCCTCGCGCGCTTCGTTCGCGAACAAAATATCGGACTCGTAGGTATCGGCGCGATGACCCGCATGATCGCGAAGGCGTACCGCATGGCGGACGCGGTCCGCGCGGTAGGAGTGCCGGTGGTGATGGGCGGACCTCACGTCACGGAGCTCTCAGAGGAAGCGCTCGGCCGGGATGGCGGACCACGCCATGCGGATGCGGTCGCTCTTGGTGAAGCCGATGAAACCTGGCCGCGGATCGTTCAAGATGCCGCTCGCGGCGAACTCAAGGATGTCTACGTTCCGATGGATGAGCTTGGCAAGGAACGCAAGCCGCCGCTGCGGCCTTATCCCGAGATTCCATGGGAGTCCGTTGACCTCGATCAATTCAACCTTGTCCCCAAAATTGCCGCGCCTTTGCTGAAGCGTTTCGGAGGAGGATGGGGAACGTTTCGAATGATCCCGGTCGAATCGGGCCGCGGCTGCCCCTACGGCTGCGAATTCTGCACCGTCACCGGATTTTTCGGCGATTCGATTCGCTTCCGCACCAATGAAAGCGTCGTGAACGAATTGCTGAAACTGAAGGCGCGCGCGCGCAGCGAAGGCGGCCAGATCGCCGTCTTTTTTATCGACGATAATTTCGCCATCAACGTGAAACGCACGAAATCGCTCTTGCGCGACATTATCGCTGCCAACGCCCAACTACATTGGGTCGCGCAGATCAGCGCCAATCTCTTGCGCGACGAAGAGCTCGTCGACCTCATCGCCGCCGCCGGCGGCAAATGGATCTTCATCGGGATGGAGTCCATCGATCCGGCAAACTTGAAAGATGTGAACAAGGGTTTCAACAAGCCGGGCGAATATGCCGCCGTCCTCGAACGGCTGGCTCAGCGAAATGTCTACGCGATCACGTCGTTCATTTTCGGCATGGATAACGACACAACGGGAGTGGCGGAACGCACGCTCGAGCAGGTCCGAACCTGGCCGCCGGGTCTGCCGATTTTCGGCTTGCTCACGCCGCTGCCGGCAACGCCACTTTACAAACGGCTCCAGGTCGCCGGCCGCCTCACGCGCCCCCGGCACTGGCAGGAGTTCATCCCGTTCGCCATGGCCCATACCCCGCTCAAAATGACCATCCCCGAAGCCCACGCCGAGGTGAAGTACGGCTGGGCGCAGTCCTACAGCCCGGAGGCGATCGCCCACGCCGTAAACTCGCTCAGTCACAAACCGCTGGGATATCGAATCAACATCCTGATCGCCCGCCTCTGCTTCCGCGGCATCTATTTTCCGCAGATCGGCAAGCTGGCCTGGGTGAAAACCATCCTCCTAAGCCGCAGCACCATCTGGAAGCTGATCAAGGAAGGCTTCGCCAACCGCCCCGGCGCAATCCCAGCCACCGCCGCCGCGGTTTCGACGAGCGCCAGCGCCTCAGACTGAGCTCCTCAAGATCCGTATGCACCAGCCTGTCTCGAACGCAGGTCGGCCACCGACAACTCGGTGGATCGGGACACATCCTATGAACTACCTCGACCTCAGTCAACCGGCGCGGCTTTGCCACCGTCCGATGTATAATGGAGGCTCCCCTCGGCGCGGGGCGCGCCAGCCGGGAAAAGGATCGGGCATGAGCTCTCTAACCAAGAAAATTGTCGTCGTGCTGTCGGTCGTCGTCTTCGGCTTCGTCGCGGTGGGGTACGTCCGCGGGCGCTCGTCCGACGACAAGGCTTTCCGCGCTCTCACGGTCTACGGCGAAGTGCTCGACCGCATCCAGCGCGAATATGTGGACGAGCCCAATCTTCACCAGGTGACTTCTGGCGCCCTCCACGGCCTGTTCGATTCGCTCGATCCGCAATCGAGCTACCTGAGCCCGCTCGAATACAAGGACTACGAGGAAAAATCCGCCGCGCCCGCCAAGGCCGAATCCGGCCTCGCCCTCACCAAGCGCTTCGGCTACATCAGCGTGATTTCGGCGCTTCCCGATAGCCCCGGCCAAAAAGCCGGCTTGCAAATCGGCGACGTACTCGAAAAAATCGCCGGCTTCACCACCGGCCAGATGGGTATCGAGCAGGCGCAACTCCTGCTGAGCGGCGATCCCGGCACGGTCGTAAAGCTTTCGGTGATCCGCCGCGGCAAAGCCGAGCCGCAGGACATGGAAATCACCCTCGCCAAGCTCGCCTCGCCTAAATTGGTGGAGGACCGGCTCGAAGGCGACATCGCCTACGTCCACGTATCGGAATTCCAGCCCGGCGCGGCCAAGCAGATTCGCGACGAACTCGTTCAGCTCCAGCATCAGGGTGCGCACAAGCTGATTCTGGATTTGCGCGCCTGCGCCCTGGGCGACGACGCGGAGGGAATTTCCGCCGCGCAGCTCTTCCTTTCCTCCGGCACCATCACCACGCTCAAGGGACAGACCGTTTCGCCCGTGGTTTCAGCGGCCGATCCGGCGAAAGTAGTCTGGTCGCAGCCCGTAAGTGTGTTAATGGATACAAGCACTGCGGGCCCAGCGGAGATTCTGGCGGGAGCCATTGCGGATAATCACCGCGGCGAAACCGTCGGTCTACGCACCTACGGCACCGCCTCGCAGCAGAAGCTGATTCAGCTCGAGGACGGCTCCGCGCTGATCCTCACGCTGGCGAATTACTACACGCCCGGCGGCAAAGAAATTCCCGTTGACGGCGTGACGCCCACGCGCGAAGTGCGGCCTGCGATTGAGGACGTCACGTCGGCAGACGAGGTTTTGCCTCCGCCCTCGAGCTCGCCCAGCGATCCCGACGTGCAAAAGGCCATCGAGATTCTGCAGGATCCAAATGCCATGCGGAAGGCCGCCTAGCCAAACGTGACACGGGCGTGCGGTAATTTTTCCGCGCGCCTTTTTCATTTCAGAGTGCATTTCTTGCTGCTGGTTGTTTTTGCGCTCGTCTGCCTGATCGGCTGCCACAAGAAGTCCGCCTCGACGGCCGAAATCCGCTCTGTCACGGATGAAATCGTCGCTGCGGCGCAGCGCGCCGCCGGCCACAAACTCGAAATCGAAATCCATCCGGAAGAGCAAATCCTGCAAACGGGCGCCATCGAGACGAAGCACGAGTCCGATAGCCTCTACATCCCGCTGGAAAATACAGCGCAGGCGGACACACTCGAGCGGTCGCTTGCTGAAATCGCGCGGCGGCACATGCTCACGGTCGATGAATCGTCCTTGGCCAAAATGCTGCGCGTCGATTTCTTACGGGCCGGGATTCGCACGCATTCGATTCACATCATCGTTCCCCTGGCCGGGCGTCCTCGCCCAGCCGCTGGCGCGCCTTCACGCGGAGAGGCCGGCCCGCGCCTCGCCATCATCATCGACGACATGGGCCATGACCGCGCGCCCGCCGACGAACTGCTGGCGCTGCCGATCCCGCTGACGATTTCGATCTTGCCCCATCTTCCGCTTTCCACCGAAGTCGCCGAAGAGGCCTTCCGCCGCGGCGACCAGGTCCTGCTGCATCTCCCGATGGAGCCCGAGGCCGGAAGCGGGGGCGGACCCGACGGCGTGACGCAGGAACCGATCGAATTGCGTGTGGGCATGAGCCCCGGCGAAGTGAACGCAACGCTCGCGGGCATGCTCGAAACTGTCCCGCACGCAGCGGGCGTGAACAATCACGAAGGCTCGCGCGCCACAGCGGACGCCCCGCTGATGCAGGCCCTCATGCCCGATCTGCGCGCCCGCAACCTGTTCTTCATCGACAGCCGCACTACCGCCGCGACCGTCGCCTACAGTACGGCCGAGCAAGACGGCGTCCCGGCCGCCTCGCGCAAAGTTTTCCTCGACGACACGCCGACAAAGGAAGCGGTGCTCGCACAGCTGGAACGGGCGGCCAAAGACGCCGCCCGCGACGGCAGCGCCATCGCCATCGGCCACCCGCACCCCGCCACAATCGCAGCCCTAGCGCAGGAGGCCCCCGCGCTCGAATCCCGAGGCATCCGTCTGGTGTTCGCCTCCGACCTCGCGCGCTAGTGTCGTTGCGCAGAGGTACTTAATCATAGGCATTGTCGTAGACCGATCGACGCAATAACGAAGCCGACTGCTCAGGTTTGACCGCGTCTTGGCTCAACTTAATGAGGTGACTTCGATGACGCTACTCCGAAAATATGCGGTGCCCTTGTTGCTTCTTGCCTCGTCGACGATGAGGGCCCAGAACCAAGATAAACTGAACGGTCAGCCCCAGCTGTTCCCAGCGGAACGACTCGCCGGGTACAGGGTCCCAGTGACACCCGGCATCGAGGGCGCGGGACATGCCCTCGAGGGGGACGAGTTTGACCACGGGTTCCCGTGCTTCGTAATGATCACAGTCGCGCTCTTGGTGTGAACCTCGCCGATCACCTTGAGACGCTCCGCCTTCGATGAACTCGCCGCAATTCTTTTCAGGATCTGCTCCCATACCGCCGTAAATCATCGTGGCGGCGGCCTTCGATTTGTCTTCGCCTCAGGGCTTTGTACAGGATGACATTTTTTCGCCTGTCACTTCGTACAGCTAAAAGGACTGGAACGAAATCTGGTCGTACGCTCTATTCCCATCTCCGGGCTCCCAAGGTAGTTTTGGCTACCCGCCCCGCCGGTCATTGTGAATGGCTGGGGTCATAAGGAAGGAGCCTCATGTCCCACTGGATTGGTACCACGTCGCCGGCCGATGCCGGCATGTCGGATTTCAAAGAATGCCTCAAGCAACTGCGCGATGGTCATTCGACCGAAGCCCTGCAACACGCCCGCCGCGCCCTCGGAGTTGCGCCGAAGAACCCATTCTATCTCTCGTACACGGGATTGCTGGCTGCGGTCGCCGAGAAGCGCTTTGGCGACGGGGAGGCTCTTTGCCAGGAAGCCCTCGGGATGCGCCACAATCACGCGCAGCTCTACCTGAATCTGGCCGAGGTATACCAGCAGTCGGGCCGGACCCAGGAAGCGATCTCCACTCTTGAAAAAGGGCTGGTTTCCGCGGGGCGCGATTTCCGCATTCGCCGGGCCCTGCAGAAAATCGGCACGCGCCGCGACCCAGTCGTGAATTTCCTGCACCGCAGCCATCCGGTCAACCGGACGCTGGGCAGGTTGCGCCACCGCCTGACGGGTCCTTCGCAAGCCGCCTGAGACGCCGGCCTGCGGCAACGAGATTTCTCCGTGCAGTAGTCCGGGGCGAGTCCCCGCAAATTCGCGCTTTCGTTCTGGAGGCGCGAATTGTACTCGCCCCGGATCCCCTCTTTTTTTGCAAAGCGAAAAAAGGCCCTTCCAACTCGCCAGTGGCGAGTCCGCAAGGGTCCGTCGACTAGCAAACCGACCACTTCTTCGAGCGGTTCCCAGAGCATAGGAGAAGGTCTGCGACTCAGCTCTGCCCCAGCGGAAGAAAATACTGCGTGCCTTTCACGGGTTGGCGCACGCGTCGCAGAAGCTCCTGAAGATCCTGATTGCGCTCGACGAAGTCGATCTCCGTCGTGTCCACCACCAGCAGATTCGACGCGGAGTAGCGAAAGAAAAAGTGTCCGTAGGCGTCGGCGACGGCTTGCAGGTATTCCTGCGAGATCTGCTTTTCGGCCGGATCGCCTTTTTTCGAGACGCGCTTCTCGAGCACCTCCGGCTTGGCGTGGAGATAGATCACCAGGTCGGGTGCGGGCACGGACGGCGCAAGCATGTCGAAATATTTCTCGTAGAGCTTCAATTCTAGGTTGTCCAGATTCACGTACGCGAAAATTTTGTCTTTCTCGAACAGGAAATCGCTGACGATCGGCGAACCTGTATCCCCGGGCCGCGTCTCCGCGAGCCGGCGATGGCGCTCGTAGAGGAAATACATCTGCGCGCGGAACGCGGCACCTGGCTTTTCATCGTAAAAACCGGCGAGGAAGGGATTTTCCTCGGCGTCGAAAATGCGGCGCGCGTGCAGCTGTTCGGCCAGCGCCCGCGCCAGCGTCGATTTCCCTACGCGAATGGGCCCTTCAACGACGATGTAGTGCGGGGCCTTGAAAACCGGCTCGCTCATGGCGCGCGATTATAGCAAACCGTTGCGCGCTTCAGGCTTCACCAGCTTCGTGCGATCGCGGCGATGATGCGTGCGAGCGCGTCCACGTCGCGCGTGTCGATCACTTCGGCGGGTGAATGTGAATAGCGCAGCGGCCAGCCGAGCGCGATATCGACCGAGCCGAAGGGGACGAATTGAGCGCCATCGTTGCCGCCGCCGGTGACGCCCAGCTGGTAGGGGATTTGATTGGCGCGCGCGAGTTTTTCGACTTTCGCGACCAGGTCGCGCGGAGCGATGTTGGAATTGTCCACGGCGCGGATCGCGAAACCTTTGCCGATTTCGGCGTCGGCAAAGCGCTTCGATTCGAGCGGCGAATCCGAGCTGACGAGTGTGTCGACGGCGAAGACGTAATCGGGCGAATGGCCCTCCTCAGCGAGGCGCTTGGCGAGCGCGGCGGCGCCGACTAAGCCTAATTCTTCACCGGTCGACCAGACGAAGGTAACGTCCCGATCCTTGAGCGGGCCTCCCAGCGTCCAAACGGCCGAAATGAGCGCCGTGTCGCCGACGCGATCGTCGAAGCTGCGGCCATTGGCGCGAGTACCGAGCAGCGGGCGGTATTTCTTTGGAATCGTGACCCAGTCAGCGCCTGCCCGAATGCCGAGTTTGGCGACATCGTCTGGATTGCGCGCGCCCACATCCACGCGAATCGTCTGCTCCGATTCGGCAGGCCATTTGAAATTCTGCTCGTCCCATCCTCGAGGCAGTTCCATTATGCCAGGCTGATCACTACCAGCCGTGTGGACCAATACCGGATGCCCTTCGTAGAAGCTGAGATCCATCCCACCCAGAGTTTCGACTTCGAGGCGGCCGTCCTTTGAAATCGACTTTACGGCGAAGCCGATTTCGTCCGTATGAGCTATCACCACGATGCTCGGAGCTTTATTTCCGGGGAGCACGCTGCCGACATGGACAATGAGATTCTTGTGATCGCCCCATTCGACCTTCGTCCAGGGCGGCAGTAACTCTTTTACGCGGTCGAGAACCCTATCTTCATGGTTGCTGGCGCCGTAGGTTTCGACCAGCGCCCCGAGTAAGGAATCCGTGGAAGGCCGCGTCGGCTTGTGCAGGTCAGGAAAGGAATCAATCTCGCTCGCTGGCAGAATCGGGATCGCCGTGCTCTTGCGCGGTATCGAAAGATAGTCAGCGAGGAGATCCAAGACCTTGGCGGCGTCTGAAAAATCAACGGTTTGAGCAGGCGTGTCGGGCCATGCGGTGGCGATTCCAAGGTGCACCCATTTTTCGGGGAATGCAGGCGGCGGCAGATCGTTCGGTGCGACAAGCGCCGCCGAGTAGTCACTTGCGAGAGGAATATTGTTCGCGTCCGCGATTTGCTTTAAATCGGCGGCCATACCGCTGAGTTCACCGCTCGACGTATCGAGTCCGATGAGAACACCGCTGCCGGTTTCGCGGCGCGGCGCGCGATGCACACCTTCCATCGCTGGCACATTTCCGCCCCGAAGCATTTCCCCGACGTAGATCATTTCGTCAGCCCTGACGGTCGTAAGGATGCGGTCAAGGCCGCGGCCACCAAGCCGTTGCTGAGTCACGAACGCGACCCTGAGAGTGCCCTTCATCTGGCCCAAGTCGCCGCTGCGAAGAAGATCCACTAGGGCGGCGGCACCAAATTTATCTCCGACAGACGCGCCAGCGACTTTGTTATTCGCGAGGCTCAGCAGCCGGCGATTGATCGCGACCGGGCTGAGGATGTCGACGCCGGCTTTGCGGGCTTCGGCGGCGGACGTGGCGCCGATATCAACGTACACGTTTTCGAGGTCTCGCGGGTCCGGGGTGGGACGAAGCGAGCCGTTTTGTTGCAGGTGAATAGACTCTCCGGCGACGACGCCATCTATCCATTGGTTGCCGGCGGTGCGGATTCTAACGGGCTGGGCGGAATGGAGCTCATTGAAAATCAGCGGAAGGCTTCCGCGCTGCGGCAGGCGCTGGAGACGCAGGTAGCCGTCGTCGGTGATGCCACTGACGACGAAGCCGGGCTCGTCGATTGGCGCGACGATCAGGCGATGCGGTGCGCCGCTACCGATGGTGACGATTACGTCGCCGAGGTTGTCCATGACCGGATGAAACGCCGCCAGCTTTGCGCGGATTTTTTCACTGAGCTGGTTTTCGTAGCCGGAAACGGAGGGAGTCTCGACGAATTCCCTCAGATCACCGACCAAATCTCCCGGGACTTGTGGCTGCGGCGTGGTTTGCGCCGCCGCGGGACGGAGGCAAAAGAGTGAAAAAACGACGGCAAGAATGGGGAGAAAACGCATAATTTCGCGGTTCGTTACCATGGTCGAATAGAAATACGCGCGACGGATCGTTCGAATCGGTCGGATTCGGCCGCTGCTGGCGAGAAGGGGCCGAAGCCCGCTGCACGATTGAGGATGGCGATCGAGTGCGTCCCAGGCCGCGCTGCACGGATGTCAGGAAAACCCCCACGCGGAGATTGGTCCCGGGGCGTCGGTTGCGTTCCGTGACTTGCGCGGATTTCAGCTTCGCTTTCCATGCGGACATCTTAGTACGTGAGCGCGGGGGCGCAAGGATTAACGCCTGGGGACTTTTTGTGAAACGAAGAAGCCAGGAATTAAACGTTGACGCCGCGGCGTTGGTAGCAGAGGAGGATCAAGTCGGCCCGACGGCGGACGCCGAATTTTGCCAGGAGATTCGAGACGTGGAACTTGACGGTGCGCTCGGAAATGTGGAGGCGGTCGGCGACTTCTTTGTTGGCCAGGTTCTCGAGCAGGCCGCTTAGCACTTCCTGCTCGCGGCGGCTCAGCTCGCTGGGCGAATCGACGCGCAGGCGCCGGCCGCTGCTGGACCCGAGGATGGAATCCACGAAGCGCGAAAGCACCGGACGCGAGACCCAGATGCCCCCGGCAGCCACCTGCGGGAGGGCTCGGGGGAGCTGTTCGCGGGCCTCGGCATAGGTCATGATGCCCTTGGCGCCCTGGCGTAGAAGGGCGAAGCTTTCGGCTTCTTTCAGGTTGTCGCCGACTACCAGCAGGCGCGCGGATGCAAAACGATCGAGAATGTTGCTGATCAGCGCTCCGGTGGCCTGCCGCGCGGCATGTGCGTCCACCACGTAGACGGAAGCCTTCGGCACGTCGAGGTTGCGCAGATCCGGGGCCAGCATCGAATCCAGCTGTTTGGCAGTGATCTGGAAGCCGGAGTCCTCAAGCAGCCGCTGGAACTCGTTGAGCACCATCGGGTGCGGCGAGAGCAGGCACACTCTCAGACTTTGCTTTCCGTTCGATTTCGCGGCCATCCTGAAATTAGGCTAGCCGAATTGGAGAACAGGGGCAACGATCACCAGGCGCGCGATTTCTTACCAGACACGGGCGAGGATTTTCATAGTACTAAGGCGGCGGGAAAGTGGCTGCGAGACGGGCCGAGCGATTAATCGACCCGCGCGGTTGATTCAGTCGGGAAAGACGCGTCGCCATCCTGTTTGCGCCGCGGGCGCTTGGCGGGAAGGCCCGCTTGGCGCACCTTGTAGAGCAGAGCGCGGTAGCTGATTTTCAGGACTTCGGCGGTGCGGCGGCGGTTCCAGTGATTGGCCTGGAGAACCTTGAGAATTACGTCGCGCTCCATGCGCCGCGTGACCTGCTGGGCGATGCGCTTGAGCGGGATGTTGCCGTCTGCGGTTGTTTCGTAGGTGAAATGGACGGGAGCCTTTTCGGCACGCTCGGAATAAAACGTGTCCTCGGAGCCAAGGACAACATAGCGCGCCAGGCAGTTTTCCAGCTCGCGGACATTGCCCGGCCACTCCCGCTGCTGGAGCAGGTGCAGCGTTTCTTTCGAAACCGGTGGCGCCTCGCGTTGGAAACGCCGGTTGAATTGCAGGCGCAGGTAGTCGACCAGGTAAGGAATGTCCTCGCGGCGCTCGCGGAGCGATGGCAGCGTGATGCTGATCACGTTGATGCGGTAGAAAAGATCGGCGCGGAAGCCGCCGCCTTCGATTTCGCGGGCCAGGTTGCGATTGGTGGCGCAGATAATGCGCGCGTCCATGCGCCGCTCTTCATGATCGCCGATGCGGGTGAAGTGGCCGTCCTGAAGCACGTGGAGAAGCTTCGCCTGCAGACTGGAATCGAGCTCGGCAATCTCGTCCATGAACAGGGTGCCGCCCTGCGCTAGTTCCATTCGACCGGGCTTGTTCGCGTTAGCCCCGGTAAACGCGCCCTTCTGAAATCCAAAAAGCTCGCTTTCAATCAGGGTGCCGGGGATCGCCGGGCAATTGACCTTCACAAAGGGGCCCTTCCGCCAGGGTGACGCATCGTGTACGAAATGCGCCAGGACCTCTTTGCCGGTTCCGCTCTCGCCGAGGATCAGGATCGGGACGTTCAGGCCCGCAGCCCGCTCAACCTTCTGCCGGACAGACTGCATGGCCTCCGACGGCCCAAAATAGATATGATCCGGCGGGAGCTCGGCCTGCTTGACCGGGAGCTCTTGCTTGATTGGGGCCGCAGATGCCATTCAGGTTAAAGGCTTTGAACTCAAAGCCTATAGCTCTCCTGCGATATTACAGTGCATCCAAAACGCCAAAGGCTCCCTTGGCCCTCCCGGGCAGATTAAATCTGCGATTCCCTCGTTATTTCTCCAGCTCCCTGATTCTAATGGCATTCGCTCGATCAGGAGGTTGGTTCCAGGAGGCGTCCTAGTACGCGATTGGCGGCGGTTTTTCCTCTCCGGCCAGAAAACTCTTGGAACTCTTGGGAAGCGTAGTTCTCTGTTGGTCACCAAAATTCCCAAACGTTTTCCACAGAAGCGACCCTCACGTGGCGAGTGAGCCTAGCAATTGCGGCAGAGGCCGGGCGTGATACGAGGGAAAAGATGGTCGGCGGCGGAACCCAGCGGAGGTATGGCGATGCGGGGGTGCTGGATCCGGCAGGGCGGATTCGCGGCCGCCTAGGCCCGCGAACCTTCCCCGCGCACGATATCGTAGCGCTCGATCACGGCTGCGACTCCCACGGACTCGTGGTTGTCGTCTGAGTGCTTGTCGATGCGGATGACTCGCCCGTGCGCTCGAACGAATACTTCGGAGCCGCGGGTGATTTCGGCAGGAAGAGTGAGCGTGAAATCCAGCTCGGACCCTGGCGCGAGATCATCGGTCATGGTGAAGTAGACGCCGCGCGTGGAAATGTCGCGAGTTTGTCCGCTGTGCGTGCGCGGCTCGCGATTGATCGGCATCCGGATGTTGACAGGCAGAGATAGATCGTAGCGACGGGCCAAGCGACGTTCTGTCATTCCCGGGACTCCCTCAGGACTGGATTCAGTTCTCAATCTTTTTTTGCAATAACAAGCTGCAATCGCTCTTCCAAATGTCTCGCAGTAAGCCACTTCCGGGACGGATGTGCGTTCCCGGCCAGGCTGCGCGAGCCAAACGTAGATCCGCAGACTGCGCGACGAGCAACTCCTTTGTCAGCAACAAAGGAATCTTGTTGTTTGAATCAAGTGATGACGACTACTTGATTTGCACGCGATGAAAGTTCCGCGTGTCGCCTAGTTCGGTCGGGAATATTAGATTATGACAGGTGGGGTTGGTAGAGATATTTGACGGCGTGTGCTCTACTTATGCAACAGTTTTCAGGGACCAGGACTACACACCCGCCCACGACTCACCCAACTTCTGGAAGGTAGTTTTGTGATTCGTAGCGCCGCATCCTGCCGGCCGGGTTCATGGAAGGGGCAAAGAGAACAATTCCGGAGCGGAATATTCGCGCTGCCGAAATTCCAGGAAAACCTTTAAGACTCGCGGCGGGCGCGACGATCGAGCGATCTGCGCCCTTCAAACTTACGTCGGAGCGGGAACTTCGACCCCTGGAAGGACGGGCCGAACGGCCTCACCCTCGGAAACGGGGCGAGCTACACGAACCGTTGCCCGCTCCTTGGGTGACGACTGCTACGAGACGCGGCCGCCTGGAACGACCGGTGTTTCGACCTCGACCGGTTCTTTGTGCTCTTCCGATTTTGCGGCTGCTTCCCGGGCCGCTGCGGCTGCCTTCGCCGCTTCCTTGGCGGCTGCGGAGCGGGCGCCGCGTCCGGAATCCAGATTGAACTGACGCATCTTGTAGAGCAGCGCTTTGTAACTGATGCTGAGCATGCGTGCCGCGTCCTTGCGGCACCAATTCGTTTTGTCCAGCGCGTCGGCGATGGCTTCCATCTCCGCTTCGTCCTTCAGGCCGCGGACGAGAGCCTTGAGGCCCTGTTCCTTCGGCGCAGGCGTTTCGGCGCGCGGAGCGGTGCGCTGTTGCTGGCCGGTCATTTCGAGAAGCTCGCGGAAACTGCCTTCGTCGTCCTCCAAAATCACGTAGCGCTTCACGAAATTTTCCAGCTCGCGCAGGTTGCCGGGCCACGGATAGCGCAGCGCCGCTTCGAGCAGGTTTTTCGAGGGATCGGGCGCCTGCTTGCCGTATTTCTCGCTGTACTTCACCAGGAAATGGCGGAACAGCAGCGGAATTTCCGAGGTGCGCTCGCGCAGCGGCGGAATGTGGAGCGACAGAACGTTGAGGCGGTAGTAGAGATCCTCTCGGAAGCGGCCGGTGCGCATGGCTTCCTTCACGTCCATGTTTGTGGCAGCGAGCACGCGGACGTCGACGTTGACGACGGAGCGGGCGCCGAGCCGCGAATACTGGCCATCCTGAAGGACGTGCAGCAGCTTGGCCTGCAGGTGCGGGCTCATCTCGGCGATTTCGTCGAGGAAAATCGTGCCCTTATTGGCGAGCTCGAATTTGCCGGGCTTGGCGCGGACGGCACCCGTGAAGGCGCCCTGCTCGTAGCCAAAAAGCTCCGATTCCAGCAGCTCTCCGGGCAGCGCTGCGCAATTTACCTTCACAAAAGGCTGCTGCTGGCGTCGCGAGCGCAGATGGACCATGCGGGCGACCACTTCCTTGCCGACGCCGCTTTCGCCGCTGATGAAAATCGGCACGTCCACCGGCGCAATCTGCAAAATCTGCTGGCGGATTTTGATCATTTGCGGGCTGGCGGCGAGGAACGAAATGTCCTCGGTGAGGGCCTCGCAATATTCCCGCAGCGCCTGGTTTTCCGAGCGTAGCTGCTGCTTCTGCTTGCACTTCAGGAAGGCTGCGTCGAGCTCGGGCTTTTCGAATGGCTTGGTCAGGTAGTCGAGCGCGCCGACGCGGATGGCTTCGACGACCGTGGTGACTTCGTTGGTGCAGGAAAGCATGATCACGTTGAGCGAGCGTTCGAGCTGCATCAATTGGCGGAGCGTTTCGAGGCCGTCCATCTCGGGCATCAGGACGTCGAGGATGATGAAGTCAGGCCGCTCGCCTTCGCCCACGCGTTGGAGCGCTTCTTTCCCGCTCGAGAGCGTCTCGACGGCGTATCCATCGACCTCGAGCAGCGTCCGGAGGTATTTCCGGATGCTTGGCTCGTCGTCGACCACCATGATTTTCTCTTTAACGGGCTCTTTGGTAGCCATTGTTTTCTTCCCGGAGCATGAACCGTGCTCCCACAAGCTTACTCGACATAGATCGGCAGCAAAAATGAAAAGGAGCTACCGCGTCCCAATTCGCTATCAACCCAAACTTTTCCGCGATGCGCCTGGATCAGACGCTTGGTGATCGCGAGGCCGAGACCCATGCCGGAAGACGAAGGGTCGACGCGAACGAACTCCTCGAAAATTTCCTGGTGAAATTCCGCGGCGATACCCGTACCCGTGTCCGTGACGGAGATCAGGATGCTGTTGGGACGCTGGCCGCTGCCGCGGCGGCGTTCCTCGGTGGGGGGCGCTTCGGCCAGGCGGCGCTCCCAGAAATGCGGCGCGGCGCGCAATGTGACGCGGCCGCCCGCCGGCGTGTGTTTCAGCGCGTTGTCGATCAGGTTCACGACGCACTGCTGCACTTTCTGATAGTCGAAACGAAACAGCGGCAGACCGGAGTCCAGACTAATTTCGAGATGAACGCCCGCGCGCTGAAAAGCGTCCTTCCAGCGTCCGGCCAGATCGTTGACGCAATCGCGCAAATCGTTTTCGTGGAATTGCAGGACCAGCTTGCCGCTCTCAAGCGCCGAATAATTCAGGAACATCGAGACCAGGCGCACCAGGCGGTCGCAGCTTTCTTTCGATTCGCGCAGGATTTCGCGTTGTTTCTCGCTGAGTTTTCCGAGCGAGCCGGAAAGCAGAAGCTCGTAGTAGCCCTTCATCACTGCGAGCGGCGTTTTCAATTCGTGCGCCGCGGACGCCAGAAAAACCGTTTTCTGGCGATTGGCTTCCTGAAGCCGCAAATAGGCGGCCAAAAGATTCCGGTAAGTGATCTCGCGTTCCTGGATCAGATCCTGAACCTTCTGACGCATGTCCGTTTCGTCGGCAGCAGGTTCGATGGTCGGTGGCTCGATAAAGCAGGCCAACCAGTCGGGCTCCGGGAGCCATCGCAGGCGAACGCGCCGCTTGCCCTCGATGGCATCGAGCGAGAGATATACCTCCTGCTGGCCGCTTTCCAACCGGGCCAGAATTTCCTTGCGGTCTACATGCAGCAGGTCTCGAAACAGGTTGGGGCCAGTTGCGGTGTCCAGGCCTTGAGACAGAAGGACGTCCTGCGCATGCAGATTGATGAACAGGGGCGTGCCGGTGCGGTCGGACACGATCAGGGGGCGATCGAGAGCGTCCAGAAGGCTGGCCAGCAGCTGAAAGCCGGTCTGGCTACTACTGCCCGGCTTGTCCGCAGTCGTGGATTTAGCCAATTGGATCTCCGTGACCCCTCGTGCGAAAGATTCCCTTCTCTTTAGAAAAGCCGAGAGAGTTCAACAGGTTTCGCCGAGGAGAGGATGCTCGCAAAGGGCTCAGAGGGTGTCAATGGTAAATGCGTTCCACAGTTGCACCTTGTGGGAAATCAATTGCCGAAAACTTGCATATTCCGACGCCGAAAAGACCCGATATCAATATGAGAATCCAGTTAAGTTGTCGTTTTTCAATTACTTGAAAACAAATCACTTTGGAGGCTCAAACTTGCATTGAAATTGCGAACTAATCGAGTACTAAAACTTAGGTACCAATGAACGCTAGAGAAAACGCGATCCATCAGAGGGTGGCCGTGCAGCCACTGAACGACGAGCGCAGACGACATCGGCGCATTCACCTGCAGATTCCGTTGTTTATCCGCGGGAAGGATACCCAGGGCGAGCAGTTCATGGAACTCGCTAAGACCTTGGATATCAGCGCGATAGGGGCCTTTGTCGCCAGCCCGAGGCCCCTAGTAGTCAACGCCTTCATCACGTTGACGATTCCGGCTCCGTCCATCACCTCGTCTGGACTCGTTCCGGCGGGCATGGCTCCCATTCAGGGCAAAGTCCGTCGGCAGCACGAAGCCGGCGATGTGTATCTGATTGGTGTGGAGTTCCTGAAGCCGATTGGCTGAGGCGAGCTCTCCTCTGCGGAACTTCCATAGGCAGCCCCGAAAAGTGGAACGGTTTTTCACTTTTGCCTCTCCTTGGGCGAGCTGTCTTTCGGCGTCCTCCCTCGTGCTGGCAACCTCATGCTGGGTAGAGGCTTACGGCTGCTCCTTCCGCTGAATCCATTTCTCTGATTGGACTGCCCCGTGCTATAACCCTAGCACCCCGCAGGTACACCTGGTTTTCCAGGGTAGGTTCGGTATTGTCTCGGAACATCGAATGTTACCAATAGGCGACCCGTCACAGCCGCAGCCGTCGGCCCAGGATTCCTTTCTCGATCTGCTGGTCGAGACTCTGGAAGGCCTCGACGAGGCGATCCGCGGCCAATTCCTTCGCCAATTCTTTAGGACCGTCGCGCAAATCGACGTCTCGGAAGAACAGGCGAACGGATTCTGGGTGCGCATCCTGCAGCGCCGCGCCGATATTGCCGACAGCCTGGGACAAAAAATCTCGCTGAAGACTGCGATGATGGACGTGCTCTCGGGCGCGAACCTGATGCGCGTGCCGGTGATGATCGAATACGATGAGCTGAAAAAACTTCAGGTCAATGCGGCCACCGACGCCCTGACGGGCCTGCACAACCGGCGCCTTTTTGACGAATATTTTGACAAGGAATTGAATCGTGCGAAACGCTACGGGCAGCAGCTCGCCATCGCCATCCTCGACCTGCACAAATTAAAGGAAGTGAACGACCGGCACGGCCACTTGCAAGGCGATCAGGTTTTGCAAATTGCCGCGGCCACGCTGCGCTACACCTTGCGCAATTCCGATTTCGCGTTTCGCATCGGCGGAGACGAGTTCGCCCTACTTCTGCCCGTAACGGATTTCGAGCAGGCCGTCACGCTCTGCCGCCGCGTCCGCACGCAGTATGAGAACGAGCTCCGTCCGCTGGTCCTGGATATCGGTGTCACGCTGGATTTCGGCGTTGCCGTGCATCCGCAGGACGGCGACCAAAAGAGCGCGCTGCTGGGCCTGGCGGACAAAAAGCTCTACGAACTGAAGCAGTCCGGCCGAACGCCTTCGCGCGTAATCCCGCTCGAGTCACATTCCGCTTCGCGCGAATCCGCACCGGCTCAGGCGCCGGCTTCGGCCCCTGCCGCAGCTGCGACCGCACCGGCGAGAACGGTGCTGCCGCCTCCGCCGGCCCCAACCATTGTTCCCCCGCCCCCGCAGCACAGTGAACAGCGAAAATGGGAGCGCGTGTCGCTGGCTGGGACGAAAGCGCACGCTGTGCTTACCGAAGGCAGCCAGCGATCGGCGAAAGTGATCGATCTCAGCTACGGCGGTGTGGCGCTGCAATTTGAAAAGCCGGAAGACCTGCCGAGCCAATTCAACGCAGTCCTCAACGTGCCGATCCTACCGCCGGTGCGCGTCGTGCTGCGCAAGGCCTACACCACGCGCGGCGAAGGCGGACGCACGCGTGTCGGTTGCGCTTTCGTCTCGTAATTTCGCCGTGGGCCTCGGCGGCCGCTATTCGCACGCCGTGCGACCAGATTCCCGGCCCCATCCCAGATTTACCCTAGTGGAAAAAGCGCCCCCTCCGCGGTAGGATACGCGCTTCACTCCGGCCTACCGCACTCGACAGGGCGTTTCGGATGGCGATCCCATTTTCTTTGCCGTCGAATCATTCCTCCCGGAATGTCGGTCTGGAAGTGTGGATGGACCGGGTTCTCGCGCGCGCCGATCAGGTGCGCGAGAACTGGGATGCCGACGGCGTTCACGATTTGCGCGTGGCCCTGCGGCGCTGCCGCACCATCGCGGAAGCTTCCAGTGAAGTAAATCCGAGCCCGGGCTGGCGCAAGCTGAAACGCGCGACCCGCAACGTGTTTCACGACCTGGGCGATCTTCGCGATACCCAGGTGCAGCACACACTGGTGAAGGAGCTCGGCGCGGCCGGCGATCCTGTGCGTAAACACCTCCTGCGCGTCCTATCTCGCCAGGTTGAAAAGCAACGCCAGGCCTCGGAAAAGGCCCTGGACAAATTCGACCGCAAGGAATGGAAGAAGCTCACTCGGAAGCTGGTTTCAAAGTCGCGATTTTTCCCGCTCAACAGCGTGGTCTATCAGCGCCTCGCCCTCACCAGGCTGCAGGCCGCCACGGAAATGTTGCAGAACGCGCGCCGGCGCCGCAGCAGCGTGGCCTGGCACCGCCTGCGCATCGGCATTAAGGGCTTCCGTTACGTGGTGGAAAACTTTCTGCCGCAGCGCTACGAAGTCTGGTCCGACGATTTAAAACAGATGCAGGATTTACTGGGCGAAGTTCACGATCTCGACGTGCTTCGCCAGCAGATTCGCCGCAACGCCGCGAAGCTCGACCCGGGGTTCGCGGCGCAATGGAAAGAGAAAATCGAACGCGAGCGGAAAACCCATTTGCAGCAGTTCCTGGCGAAAGCTTGCGGCCCCCAATCCCCCTGGCTTACCTGGCTCGCGGGATTTCAATGGTCGCACACGCTCGTCACTCACTCCGCCCCGCCTCAGCGCCGCACCGCCTAGCGGCCGATCCAGGTACCCGCCGCGCTACTGGCCCAAATCGCGCAGCACTTTCGGTGTCAAGATCCATAACAAGCCCCAGGCCCCGTGCCCGGACTGCTCGAAGCAAGCCACGCCCGCTTTCTTCAGCTCCGTGAAAGGCGTGCGCGCGCCGGCAAGATGCGCGATCGTCAGATCCAGATGCGGCGCGTGGCCGAAGAACGCGACTTCCTTCGCGCGCAGATGCGTGATCTCCTTGATGATCTCCGCGGGATTCGCTGCGGGTTTCAGATGGTCGTTCACGCGAATCTTGTCCACCGCAAATCCCAGAGCCTCGGAGAAGATTTCCGCCGTCTGCGCCGCGCGCACGAACGGGCTGGTGATCATCACATCGGGTTTCGCGCCCATGGCGCGCAGGCCCAGCGCCGCGGACCGCGTTTTCTGCACCCCCCGCGCCGTCAGCGGCCGTTCCGCCTCGGGCGGACATTTCGGATCGGTGCGATCGACTGCGATTCCGTGGCGAACAAGATAGAGAATCATGGCTTAGGCAACCTCTTGCTTTCGCTGCACGCGCCGAAATTCCGGGCGTAAATGAAATTCCTTCTCGAAAAGGTCGGTTTTGCGCGCCAGCCCGGCGATATCGAGCCGCGTTCCCTCCGCCGCACAAATCTGGAAAATGGCCCGGCGCCCGGCGATCTGAATGTCCACGCCGGAAATTTTCTGCGCGTGTTCGGATTCCAGTTTCTCGGCGATGCGCAGCAGCGACGTCAGCAGCCGCACGTGCCGGCGCTGCTCGCTATCGAGCGAGGCATACGATTCGTGCGCCAGCTGCGGCTCCGATTTGCAGTTGTGGTAGCGGACCAGCGCCGCCACCATATCGCGCCGCCAGCCGCGCAGGCCCGGCACCTGCCCATTTCGGATCAGATACTCGCCGTGCCGGTGATGCGCTTTGTTGTTCACGAAATGTCCCACGTCGTGCAGCACCGCGCCCATTTCAAGCACCAGACGCTCGTCCGGTCCCATTTCGTGAATCGGACGCAGCTGGTCGAAGAGCGCCAACGCCAACCGTTCCACCTGCCCGGCATGCCGCGCGTGGTAGTCCATGCGCCGCGCAAACCATCGCGCGCCCGCCAGCAGCTCTTCGGCGCGCCCTTTCTCCTCCGCGGACGAGGCTCCCCCCGAATATTGCTCGGCCACCAGATCGAGCAGCAATCCTTCGCGCACGCCCACACCGGGAACCAGCATCGACCGCAGCCCCAGCCATTTCGCCACGGCGCTGATGATGACCGCCGCGATGCCCATCACCTCGGCGCGATCCTGCCGCACGCGGAACGTCCGCATCCGCGCCGGCACGTCGAGCCGGCAGAGTTTCCAGGTCTGATCTTTCAGCAGCCGGACATTAATAGTTGGCGCGCGCCCCACCATCGGACCCGGCGCCAGCCGCACCAGCGCTTCGGCATTTCCGCCGCAGACCACGCTGATCGCTCGCGAAAGATTCGGCGGCGAAGGCATGGCACTCCGCAGCAGCGAAAGCGTGTGGTGCCGCAGCCGTCGCGCCGTGTCTTCGTCAATCGCGCCGTCGATCGAATAGGTTTCCATCAGCCGGATCGTGCCCAGCGGGAGCGCCACGCGGTTTTGCAGCACGCCGCGCTCGTAAAAATTCAGCTCCAGGCTGCCGCCGCCCAGATCGAAGATCAGCCGCGGCTGCACGCGATCGCCCAGCGCCCAATGCACCGCCGAGCAAACCAGCCGCGCTTCTTCCTCGCTGCTGATTACCTCCAGTACGATTCCGGTCTTTCGCTGGATTCGATCCATCAGCCGGCGATAATTGCGCGCCTCGCGCGCCGCGGCGGTCGCCACCGCGCGGTAAGTCGTCACGTTGTAGTGGTCCATGCGATCGCGGAAGTGGCGGAAGGCGCGGACTGCCCGCGTCATCGTTTTTTCGTCCAGCAGCCGGCGTGTGAAGGCGTTATGCCCCAGGCGCACAGGGGCGCGCTCGCCTTCCAGGATTTGAATTTGCTGCGGAGAAGTGGCGCGCGCGATGGCTAGCCGGATCGCGTTGGACCCGGCGTCGATCGAAGCCAGCTGTACAGGAGCGGCCACTCTTAGCGCCAGAGATGGGCGAGTGCGTGCGACGGCTTGTAATTCGTGTTCTGGATGCCGAGCTGCGAAGCGATTCGCTTGCGCAGCAGTCCGTTCACTTTCGACACGCTGGCTTCCCCGTCGAGTTCCAGGAAACCGTGGCGCTTGGAAAGATATTCGAACTCGCGCTTGATCATCGACTGGTAGCGGATGAAGGACTGGAACAGATCGTTCGAAAGCGACATGTCGCGGCCCGACTCCCAGTAGCTGATCGTCTGCGATTTCTTGAATTCGCGGTCGAACGCGACTTCGGGCCGCACGTTGAGCCAGAAAGTAAGGTCCGGCCGCAACGCGATGTCGTAAATTCCGTGCAGATAATCCCGGCCGATGCCGCGAACCGCCGCGCGCGCGATCAGCGTGAAAATATACCGGTCCGCCAGAACAATCAACCCCGATCGCAGAGCCGGCAAAATGCGTCGCTCGAGTTGATCGAAGAAATCGGTGCTGTACATCAGCGCCAGCGTGGTGCGCGTCACGGAGTTTTCGGCCAGCAGGCCGTCGATGTCCTCGCCCACCAGGAACGAGCGGCGCAAACCCATCGTTTCGACCGCGAATCCCTCGCCTTCCAGCCATTCCGTCAGCAGAGAAATTTGCGTCGAGCGGCCCGATCCGTCCGTGCCTTCCACCACAATCAGGCTGCCGCTCAGATCTTCCGTGCGCACGCCCGGCAGCGGCATGCCGTAAAAACGCGAGTGGCCGTTCCCAGCGCCGTTTTTGCCTTTTTTTGAGCGCTTGGCGCCGTGGCCGTTCGAGCCTGGGCCGTTGTCGGATTGCGATTTCGGAGACATTATTTTTTCTTCGGGGCGAATTGCTTCAGGTCCACGCGGTCGGCCAGCAGCTGGCGCATCAATTTCTGCAGCTTGTTCACGCGGACCGTGCCGTCCATCAGCACGAAATTGTCGGTATCGACCATCTGGTCGTAATTGTTCAGGATTTTTTCCTGGAAGATGCGGAAGCTTTCCGCGCGATCGAGCGAAATTCCCAGGTCCATTCCTGCTTCGTAGTATTTCAGCTTCGGGCGCCCCGCCACGATGCGGTTTACGGCCACGTCCAGCGGCGCGCGAAAATAGAACGTGATGTCCGGCACGGGCGCAAAACTGTAAAGGTTGCGCAGCCAGTGCGGCGAGCATCCCCGCGCGGCGTCGCGCGCGAACGCTGTATAGATGTAGCGATCCGCCAGGACGAGGTAGCCGCCGTGCAGCAATGGCAGGATCTGCCGCTCGCAGCGATCGGCGAAATCGGCGGCG
>DATNKM010000002.1:0-26276 GCA_035603395.1 Candidatus Acidiferrales bacterium | reverse complement strand
GGCTCGAGCGTTCTCGGCAGCGAATTCGCCTTCGATCTCGAGCTCTTCGTCAGTCCCGGCGGCTATATCTGTGGCGAAGAAAGCGCGTTGCTCGAAGCCATCGAAGGCAAGCGCGCCGAGCCGCGCAACAAGCCTCCGTTTCCCGTCGCGCAGGGCCTGTGGAACAAGCCAACCGTCATCAATAATGTCGAGACATTCGCCAATGTCCCGCCGATCCTCGTCCGCGGCGTCGAATGGTACAAAGCGCAGGGCGTCGGCGGCTGCGCCGGGCTGAAATTCGTCGGCATCAGCGGCGATATCGCCAAGCCCGGCGTGTACGAAGTCCCGATGGGCACCACGATTTCCGATCTGATCTACAGATACGCCGGCGGCATCCCCGGTGGGAAAAACCTGAAAGGCTTCGCTCCATCGGGTCCGTCTTCCGGCTACCTGCCGGCGTCGATGGCCGACGTAAGACTCGATTTTAGGGCTCTCGCCGACGCAGGCTCGATGCTTGGTTCCGGTGCCGTCGTCGTCTGCGACGAAAGCACCTGCATGCTCGACATGGCGCTGAACTCCACGAAATTTTTCCGCAACGAGTCCTGCGGAAAATGCGTTCCGTGCCGCGTCGGGTCGCAAAAAATGGTCGACCTGCTTACCGGCTGGACGCAGGGCAGCGTCGGCTCCGGCGATCGCACTCTGATCGACGAGCTGTCCGACGCGCTGCGTCTCACTTCGATCTGCGGCCTCGGCCAGGTCGTGCCCGCGCCCATCGCGTCCGTGATGAAGCACTTCCCCGACGAAATCGAAGCGCACCTCTCGCGCCGCGAATGTTCCTCCGGCGTCTGCTTTGCTGGCCTGCCAACGGTTAGAGAAGTGATCGCCGCGACGAGGCGGGCATGATCGCCGCCGGCCTGATCGAGCTCACCATCGACGGCAAGAAAATCGCCGTTCCCAAAGACACGACGGTCTTCGACGCCGCGCGTCTGAACGGCATCGCCATCCCCACGCTCTGCCATCAGCAGAACGAAACCCCGGTCGGCGTCTGCCGCCTCTGCGTCGTGGACGTCAACGCGCGCGTCTTCACCGCCTCCTGCGTGCGCCCGGTCGAGCCAAACATGGTCGTCACTACCTCGTCCGAGAAAGTCCAGCGCGCGCGCCGCACCCTGATCGAAATGTTGATGGCCGACCACCCTTCGCCTTGCGCACGCCAGCAGCATTCTGGCGATTGCGAGCTCGAAACGCTCGCGCGCCAGGAAAACGTCACCCAGCCGCGCTTCTCGCACCGCACGACCGGCCGCAGCAGGGACGATTCCTCGATGAGCATCGCCGTCGATTTCGACGCCTGCATCCTGTGTGACCGCTGCATCCGCGGCTGCAGCGAGATCCGCGAAAATTTCGTTCTCGGCCGCATGGGCAAAGGCTCGCACGCCGGAATCGCCTTCGACGATAACGAGCCGATGGGCGAATCCAGCTGCGTTTCCTGCGGCGAGTGCATGGTTTCCTGCCCCACCGGCGCGCTCACCAACAAAGGCGTTACGGGCACGGCGCTCGGCGCTGGCCCGGCGTTCGAAACCGTTTCACCCGACGAGCTCCAATCGCTGCCCGTTTTCAAAGGCGTCAGCGGCACGTTCCTGAGCCTGAATCGCGGAGCCGTGGTGAAGCGCCATTTCCGCAAGGGCGACATCATCTGCCGCGAGGGCGAATACGGCTCGACCGCCTTCTACATTCTCGAAGGTAAAGCGCAGGTTTCCATCTCCACTCCGATGGCGCACGTGAAAACGCAGAGCGGTCTGAAGAAATTCATCGGCAAGCTTTCCTGCTCGCTCGCCCAGCGCAGCCGCGACCGCCGCGACGAAGAAGCCGACCAGCGCTGGATTCCCATCGACGCACCGATGGACCTGAGCTACGACAATCCGGTCGCCGAGCTCGGCCCCGGTGATCTTTTCGGCGAAATGACCTGTATGAGCCTCTATCCGCGCTCGGCCACCGTGCGCGCGGAAACCGATTGCACCATGCTCGAAATGCTGCGCAACGTGCTCGACATCATGCAGCGCAACAAGAATTTCCGCGCCCAGCTGGACAAGTCCTACCGCCAGCGCGCGCTCGACAGTCATCTGCGTTCGGTGCCCGTGTTTGCTGAGCTGACCGACGAATTCATCGGCAGCCTGCGCGAATCGGTCGAGCTGGTGCGTTACGCGCCGGGACAGGTGATTTGCCGCCAGGGCGATCCGGCCGACAGCTTTTATCTGGTGCGCATCGGCTTCGTGAAAGTGTCGCAGACGCATCCCGGCGGCGACATGGTCCTCGCCTATTTGTCGCGCGGCGATTATTTCGGTGAAACGGGCCTGCTCGCGGGAGACATCCGCATGGCCACCTGCACCGCGCTCGATCACGTCGAGCTGGTTCGCATCGGTGCCGACGATTTCAACCGCATGATGGCGCAGTTCCCGGTGGTACGGCAGAAACTGGAAACCGTGGAGCACGAGCGCGCGCAGATGAATCGTGAGCGGCTCTCCGTGGTGCAGAGTGTGCCGCTGGATAATTTCCTGGCGCAGGGGCTGATGGAGGCGCAAAGCCTGCTGCTGCTCGACCTGAACAGCTGCACGCGCTGCGACGCCTGCGTGCGCGCCTGCGCTGATTCGCACGACGGCATCACGCGCCTGGTCCGGGAAGGTCTGCGCTTTGATCACTATCTCGTGGCCACCTCATGCCGCCAGTGCCTCGACCCGCTCTGCATGGTCGGCTGCCCGGTCGGCTCGATCCGCCGCCGCAATTCGCTCGAGGTGATCATCGAGGACTGGTGCATCGGCTGCGGCCTCTGCGCCGAAAATTGCCCGTACGGCAACATCAACCTGCACCCGTTCAACGTGGACGTGGACGATCCGATGCATCCGGGCCGCAAGATCGCCGCGGTGAAGCAGAAAGCCACATCGTGCGATCTGTGCACGCATCTCAGCGAGCCGAGCTGCGTCTACGCCTGCCCGCACGACGCGGCGCATCGCGTGGATCCGCGAAAATTCTTCGCCGGCCTGCTGGGCCAGGCTCCCGGCATCGCGCAAAAGCCGTGAGCGCCGGACACGCTCGGTAGTGCGCGGCTTCAGCCGCTGAGATTCCGGCGGCGACCAAAAGGATTCCGGAACTCAAGTTCGAACTGTGCGCATCGACCACACACACCGGAAATGGCTGGGCGCGTCGCTGATCATCTTGGGCGCCTCGACTGCCATGTACCTTCCCTACGCCGTCCGTTCACCCTCGGGCCCCAGCGGCGGCAGCCCGCTGGGGCTCACATTCGGCATCATCGCCTCGGCGTTTATGATTTTTGCGGGTCTGCTCGCCGGGCGAAAAAAATTCCCGATCTGGCGGCTTGGCCGTGCGCAGAGCTGGATGCGCGGCCATCTCTGGCTCGGCCTGCTGAGCCTGCCGATCATTTTTTTTCACGCCGGATTCCGGTTCGGCGGCCCGCTCACGACCGTGCTGATGGTTCTGGTGATCATCGTGGTCGCCAGCGGCGTCTTCGGCGCCCTGTTGCAGCACTACATGCCCAACATGATGACGACGCAGGTTCCGTCCGAGACGATCTTCGAGCAGATCCAACACGTCCGCGACCAGCTTGTGGCCGGAGCGGATGAAACGATCGCCACGGCGGAATCGGCCTCGACCGCAGAAGAGAGCGCTGCGCCCCTGGTCGATTTCTATCGCCGCGAGATGCGGCCGTTTCTGGAAAGCCGCGGAAAAAAACATCAGCTGCTTTCCAATCCCGATCGCTCGCGGAGCACGTTCGAGGGGCTGCGGATGCTGCTGCCGCTCGGACTGCAGGAGGGGGCGATGCGGCTCGAACAGATTTGCGAAGAGGAACGCCAGCTTCGCCGCCAGTCACTGCTGCACCACTGGCTGCACGGCTGGCTGATGCTGCATATCCCGCTGTCGTTCGCGCTGCTGCTGCTGGGCGTCGTGCACGCGATCACGGCATTGCGTTATTAGGAGCGTCCCGAAAGATCATGGCCGGCGCGGAACGACCTACCAAACGACGCGCGCAGCGCATCGACATGAACTATTTCAAGCGCCCGCATCCTTTCCGGAGCTGGCGCTTGTGGCTGTCGGTCGCCGTGCCGCTGGTCGCCGTCGCGTGGATCGCATGGCACGCCGTCGGCGGCAACCAGCGCGTGTACAGCGCCGGGCAAATGTCGTCCGCGCACGCCGTGCTGGCCGCGAAATGCGACGCCTGCCATTTCACGATGGCCGGATTCTTCAACCAAAAGACCAGCGACCGAGCATGCCTCGCTTGCCACGACGGCCCAATCCATCACACCGATCAGGTGTTCACGCCGCACTGCTCGAGCTGCCACGAGGAGCATCGCGGCTTGCCGCAGCTTGCGCAGACGTCCGATGCGGCCTGCACGCAGTGCCATGCCGACCTGCGATCTACCACTGGCAATCTGAAATTTGTCCGCGGCATCGAAAACTTCGGCTCGGGGCACCCGGAATTCGCTGCGCTGCGGCCCGGCGCTGTGGATCCCGGCACGATCAAGTTGAATCACGCCGTGCACATGAAGAAAAATCTCGCGGGGCCGAACGGGCCCGTCGAGCTCGATTGCGACGATTGCCACCGGCCGCCGGATTCGACCGACCCGTGGCGTTTCGCCGCGCCGACTCCGCAGGCTTCGATGAACGCGTCGACGACCGCAACGAACGGGATGGCTTCCGCTTCGTTGTCGTCGATGCCGCCGAGCATGCAGAAATCCGATCGAGCGGCGATGGTGCTGGCGCGGGCATTGATGGCGCCGCCGGCCTACGCGAAAACGTGCGCGGCCTGCCATGGGTTGCAATTCGACAAGCGGTTTGCCGAAGGTGCGCCGCACGATACGCCGGAAGTGATTCACACGTTCCTGCTGCAGAAGTTCACGCACTACATTGCGGCGCATCCGGCCGAGGTACGCGAGAGCGCTCCGGTTCCCGGCTTGCCGCAGAAGCAGCAGCCGGTGGCGCTGCGCGTGCTGACGCCGCAGCAGTGGGTGACGGAGCGGGTGGCGGAATCCGAGCAGCTGCTGTACGGCAAGACGTGCAGGCAGTGCCACCAGATCGATTTCGGGCCCGCGGCGGCTCTGCCCGTCGTCGGGAAATCGAATATCACGCCGCGCTGGATGCCGCACGCGAATTTCAATCACGACCGGCACCAGATGGTCGCCTGCACAGAATGCCATGCGGCGCTCACCAGCCGCGAGACATCCGATATTTTGATGCCCGGCATCGCGACCTGCGAGAAGTGCCATCATTCCGGCAAGGACGCAGCCGAGGCGCGCTGCTTCGAGTGCCACACCTATCACGATTGGACCAAAGCGAAAGAGATGAAAGGGAAGCTGACGCTTTCGGGGCTCGGGGAATAACGAAAGAGCGCCGACCGGAAGGTCTGCGCTGCGAAGACCGGACCTACTTCGATTTCATTACGTAGACGCCGTCCCAGTCTGATTCCGGGGCGTTCTCTAAGTACTCCAGGGCGCGCTGCAGGAAGACGCGGGTCGGGCCGTCGTCGGGGTAGATGCCGAGGAGTTCGCCGAATTGGGCCGAGGCTTCGCGCCAGTTTTGGTTGCGGTAGAAGTGCATGGCGCGGTCGAAGCCGGTTAACAGGCCTTCGAATTTGGGACGCTGGTTCGCTACGCCCAGCAGCTCGTAAATCGTCACAGGGTGGTTCTTGCCTTTTACTTTTATTTTGTCGAGTTCGCGGCAGACGAATTTCCCGGCGACGTCGTGGTAGGTGCTTTCGCTGATCACGATTTGAATCTGGTATTGCTTGGTGATGCCCTCAAGGCGTGAGGCGAGATTCACGTTGTCGCCCATGACGGTCCAGGCCAGGCGTTTTTCCGAGCCCATGTTGCCGACGTTGACTTCGCCCGTGTTGAGGCCGATGCCGATGGCGATGAGCGGGCGATCTTCCTGCTTCCATTTTTCGTTGAGCTTCGCGAGCGCCTGCGACATTTCGAGCGCGCAGTGGCAAGCGGATTCGGCATGGTCGCTCTGCGGGTAGGGCGAGCCCCAGAAGGCCATGATAGCGTCGCCGATGTATTTATCGAGTGTGCCCAGATTGGCGAACAGAATGTCCGTCATGGCGCCCAAGTATTCGTTGAGCAGGCGGACGAGCTCGTCGGCGGAGAGGCCCTCGGAAATGGTGGTGAATCCGCGGATGTCGCTGAACATAACCGTCAGTTCTTTGGTCTCACCGCCGGGATGAATGTATTTCTGCGGATCCTTTTCGATCAAGCCGATGACGCCGGGCGAAAGATACTGCGCGAAGCTTTTGCGGATTTTGCGCTTCTCGCCCTCTTCGAAAATCATGCGAAAGCTGGTGATGGCGGCGTAGTTGGCTGCGAGCGTGCCGGCGGGAAGCACGAAGCCGAGCCAGCGGCCCTCCCGCGCGAAGGCAAAATAGACGAACCAGCCGAACCCGGCGAGCGCGAGCAGCACGCTGATCGTCGACCATAGCGGTTTCACACTGCTGAAGAGATAGCCGAAGCCGAGGCCGAACAGCAGGATAAAGCCGAGGTCGGTGATTTCCTCGCGGAAGCCGCGAGTGAGGAAGGTGCGGCCCTGTTCGTTGCTGTGCAGGATGTTGTCGATGATGTTGGCGTGGACCTCGACTCCCATATAGGCCTCGCCGCCGCCCTCAAACGGAGTGTTGCGGAGATCGCCGATCGCCAAAGCCGTGGCGCCGACGAGAACGATCTTGTCCTTGAACGTGCTGGCCGGTACGGCGCCGCTCATCACGTCCCACATGGAATAGTGCGCGTAGGTGCCGTAGGGGCCGGTGTAGTTGATCAGCGCGCTGCCGTCGCGGGCCTGGCGCATGGTGTGGCTGCCGAACTGGATGCGCTCGAGGCCATCGGAGGCGATATAGGCGGCGATCTGCTGGTCGGGAATGTCCTCGAATTCGCGGACGACCTGCATGGCGAGCGACGGGAAATAATCCTGGTCGCGATAGCGCTTGATGAGCAGGGCGTGGCGCAGCGTGCCGTCGGGATCGGGATTGATGTCGATGAAGCCGTAGGAAGCGGCGGCCTCGGCGAGGATTTTGATATTGGCCTGGGCTCCCGCTGCGACGCGGCCGCCGTTCTGCACCCAGGACTGGCTCATATCGAAATCGCGGCCGTCTTTTGATTTCACTTTGTAGACTTGCGGGAAATTCTTGGCCCATACGATGTTGAAATAATCGTCTTCGAGCTTGGGATCGGCGTGTTTTGCGGCTTCGGCATCGAGGAAAAGATGGCCGAGGATCACGTCTCCGGCGCGCTTCATGGAATCGGCGAAAACGGCGTCGGAATCACCTGCGGATTCGAGCTCTTGGATTTTTTTCTTCACGCCGGCTGGCGCGGAGGCGCCGAGCTCGGTTTGTAGGTGTTCGAGTGCTTCTTTTCCGCCGTTGGTTTCCGGCGTGGGAAACGTGGCGTCGAAAGCGATCACCTTGGCGCCGCCGGCGCAGAGCTGGTCGACCAGCGTGGCGTAGGCCGTGCGCGGCAGCGGGAACGAGCCGATTTCCTGAAGCGTGCGTTCATCGATGCCAACGATGACGATGCGATCGTCGTGCGGGCGCTCGCCGCGCATGCCGAAGCGCAGGTCGAGCGAACTTTGTTCGATGCTTTGCAGGAAGGCGATCCCAGCGCGGGTGTCCGCGCCATAGCCGAAGTAAGCGAAAAGCCAGACGCCTGCGATGGTGACGACGATGGCGAGCGCCAGGTCAACCTTGAAAATGGAGATGCGCAGCCACGCCGGCCAGCGTGAGGGCGGGTTTTGCTGCGGGCTCATAGAGATAATGGCGGGTAGCGCGTGGTGCTCGGGGACTAATGCCCCTTTTCGTCTGAGCGATTTAATGTCGCGGGTAAACCCGCGACCCACAAACCTTTAAGGCCAAGGCTCAAGCCCGTCAAGAGACGGACGCTTTTCCGTGGGGCTCAAAGCCCCACGCTTTCACCTGACAGGCAAGTCTCCAGCAGGTGCGGCCGCGCCGGCATTCCAATCGGCTCACTGCGGCCGCGAAATCAAGGGCAGTTAGCATTTGTGGAAACCCTGCAATTCTTGGGGCCGCCGGGACCCAGGCCGACGCCCAAGCCTACGCCGATTCCGGTCGCAATCGCGCCGCCGATAATGATCGTTTTCAAGCCGCCTCCGGCATTGACGCCTCGGGGACCTTTGCCCGGAGGCGGAAGATTGCCGTTGTCGGGCACGTCGGTGGCAAGCAGCCCGGCCTGCGATTCATCAGGCGGTGTGGTCGAGGGCTGAAAGCCCGCGGTCGGGATGGCGTTAGTGATCACGACCATTTGACCGTCGGTAAGCGTGACGGAATTGTCGGCTGAATTTTGCGAGCCGGTATTTCTTGCGATCTTGCCGAGTGGCGTGACCCGAACGTGGCCCTTGATGCACATCACCGTTGTTTTATTGCTCTTGTAGAGGGCGATGAAATCGGTGCCGATGACGCCGATGACGGCGTTGGGAGTCTTGAGCTCGTATTTGCCGCCGGCTTTTGTGATGGCATTGACCTGGTTGCGGACTTTGCCGTAGTCGAGTTCAAGAGAGGTCTGCTGTGAAGTGGCGTCGTGCTGCACAACGCGGAGCTCGCTATCGGAGCCGACGCTCAAGATCGAGCCGTCGGTGAGGCCAGCGCGGACCCGGCCTGAGTGCGCGGTTTTCAGCAGGTCGTTCCAGTCAATTTCGTCCTGGGCCTTGGTGGGCTGTGCGTTGCGCGTGGCAGCTGGTATCAGCGCCTGGATTTGTCCGGCGCGCTGCGTGCCGGATTGCGGCTGTGCCAGCTCCGCCAGCGGCGAGATCAGGAAGCACACGAGGATGGCCGTGGCTCGGCGGAAGTGGTTCATGGAGGCACCCCTTTTGATGAGAATTGCTCGACCAATCTTGACAGAGGGCATTGGGGAGTCAACGGCGCGGGTGGTGGTGCGTTTCAATATGGTTACGCGCGGGATGCGATTGCTGGAGGCGGCCACGGCCGGAAAAAAACGGGCGGGAGACGGACTCGACGGTGCCGTGAGGGCCCGTGTTTTCGGCTCCTGTAGCCGCCGCCCTCCGCATGGTCCGCGGCGGATGCATCGACAGAACCGTGATCGAGATCGCGCGGTCAGGGAACAAAACGGTATCCGATACCGCGGACTGTTAGAAGGTGGCGCGGGGCGCTGGGGTCTTCTTCGATGTAGCGGCGGAGGCGGACGATGAAATTGTCGATGGCGCGAGTGTCGGTGTCTTCGCGCAGGCCCCAGACGTCTTCGAGGATGGACTTGCGCGAGACGGTTTGGCCGTTACTGCGGATCAGGTGGCGCAGGAGCTTCGCTTCCATGAGCGTGAGCTGGATGGTGCCGTCCTTGCCGCGGAGCTCGAGGTTGGCGAAGTCGATGGTGCGGCCGTCGAAGGAGAATTTGTCTTTGTCGCCGGCGCGTTGGGCCCTCGCGGTGGCTTTGGCGGTGGGCTTTTCGTTTGCGTGATCGCTCACCTGGTCGGTGAGCCACGCGCTGCGGCGCAGCAGGCCCTGGAGGCGCGCGAGGAAAATCGGTAGCTCGAATGGCTTCGGAAGGTAATCGTCGGTTCCGGCGGCGAATCCTGCGAGAACGTCCTCGGGGCGGCCGCGCGCGGTGAGCATCAGCACAGGGACGTAATTTTTCGCTTTGCGCAGGGCGGTGGCGACCGCGAAGCCGTCCATGCCGGGCAGCATCACGTCGAGCACGACAGCGTCGAATTTTTCGCCGGGGCCAAGCAGGCGGCCGATGGCGTTTTCACCGTCGCCCAGGACTTCCACCGAATGTCCTTCGGCTTCGAGGTTGAAGCGCAGGCCGTCGGCAAGATGCGCTTCATCCTCGACGACCAGGACGCGGCTCACGCGGCGCTCCTCGGCAGCTCGAGGGTGACGGTGGTGCCGCGGGCTTCGCCGGCGCTTTCGGCAAAAACCTTTCCGCCGTGCGCGCGCGCGATGGCGCGAACGATGAAGAGGCCGAGGCCGGTTCCCTTTGCGTGGGAGCTCGAGCGGCTTCTGGGCACGCGGTAGAAGCGTTTGAAGATGCGTTTGAGCTCGCCGGCCGGGATTCCGACGCCGCGATCGCGCACGCGCAGGACGACGCGCTGGGGATCGGGCGTGTCGATGCCCACGGAAACGTCAACGTCCGCGCCGGAGTATTTGATGGCGTTGTCGAGGATGTTGGCGATGGCGGTACGCAGTTCGTCGGCGTCGCCGTGGACTTTGATTGCGGCGCCCCTGCCATTGCCATTCGGCGGAGCAGCGTCCTGCCAGTGCAGCGCGGCGGGCTGGAGATGGTGACGCGTACGCGCAAGCTCCATGCATTCGCCGACGATGACGGGGAAATCGACTTCGACGGGATTGCGCGCCGCCATGCGGCGGAAGCGGACTTCCCCGGCTTTCAGCACTTGATCGACTGTGCCGCGCAGGCGGTCGGTGTCGTCGAGCATGAGCTTATAAAAATGCTGGCGCTGCCCTTCGTCCACATCGCGGCGCTGAAGCGTTTCGAGGTAAAGGCGGATGGAGGTGATCGGCGTTTTCAGCTCGTGCGTGACGGCGTTGATGAAGCTGTCGTGCTGCTCGTTGAGGCGGATTTCGCGGACCAGAAAGCCGGTGTTGAGGATCAGGCCGAGGATGATTGCGGCGAAAAAGAGCACGCCGACAAACAGCAGCAGGCCCTGGCGCCAGTGGAGGATGATCCAGCTGACGTTGAGTGCGACCGCCAGGACGACCAGGCAGATGCCCAGCACGATGAAGAATATGATTTTCCTTCTGCGGCCGGTGATCAGCATGGCGACTTACGAGGATTGTACAGCGGCGCGCGGGCGGATTCCCGCGAAGATATTTTTGCGCGGGACGAGGCTGTGAAAGCGGCCGGCTGGCCGACAATTACGCCGAGACTAAATCCTGCTCAGGTTTCGGGGCGCGCGCGGCTACGGCGATCGACTCGGGAATCACTTCATTGTCGCGACGCTTCTCTGGCAGCTTGATGCGGTAGACATCTTTTGCGAGGCCGAGCGCGCGCAGGACGCAAATTCCGTACCAATTAAAATCAACTTCATACCATGCAAGGCCGTGGCGAGCGGAGGTCGGATGCGCGTGATGATTGTTGTGCCAGCCTTCGCCGAAGGAAAGCAGGGCGACCCACCAGCTGTTGGTCGAAAGATCGCGGGTTTGGTAGCGGCGCGAGCCCCAGGAATGCGTGGCCGAATTCACCAGCCAGGTTGAGTGCAGGCCGACGACGGTGCGCAGGAAAACTCCCCAGAGCAGGAAAGGAAGCCCGCCGATCGCCAGCAGGACGCCTCCGAGCACGATCATGGGAACGTAATGATATTTTGTGATCCAGACGTGGAATTTGTCCTTGGCCAGGTCAGGGACGTAGCGCGAGAGCGTCGTTGTGTCGTGGTGCATGGACTTGCCCATCAGGATCCAGCCCATGTGCGCCCACCACTTGCCGTCGATCGGCGAATGCGGATCACCTTCTTTATCGGAGTGCTGGTGGTGAATGCGGTGCGTCGCGACCCAGAAAATCGGACCGCCTTCCAGAGCGAGCGTGGCGCAGGTGGTGAGAAAATATTCGACCCACTTCGGGGACTTGTAGCCGCGGTGCGTGAGCAGGCGGTGATAGCCCATGCCAATCCCCAGGCTGCCAGAAACCCAGTTTAGAAAGATCGCGACGAAGAGCGCTTTCCAGGTGAAGAAAAAGAGCGCGGCAATTGCTCCGATATGAAACGCCACCATGAAGCTGGCGGTCACCCAATTGATTTCGTTGTCTGCGGCGGACTTCTTCGCTAGGTCGGCAATGGTCATGGGATTTTGTGTGTACCCTGAGGCTATGATTTTTTTCTTTGCTCGAAATCAGGCTATCAGAGGAGCGGATTCTCATTTGTAATAGTTCTGTAATAGCGGGATTTGCGGCGAAACGGTAAGCCGTCCGAAAGGACAGGTGTTTTCCACTACAAAGATGGTCTGAAAGCGCGCGGGACGCGGCAGAGCAGCCGTCTCATGATGAGATGATCGGCGCGCCGGCGGCACTACACGGCTTGTCAACTTTGGGGGTTTCCCGGATAATCGAATCTCTCCGTTGTTTTGCTCCGGCGCTATGGTGCAACGGTTAGCACGCGGCCCTTTCAAGGCTGAAATACGGGTTCGATTCCCGTTAGCGCTACCAAACCTCCTGGGCGCTGGCACGCGCGTTCTGCGCTTCACGAATTTCAAAACCTCCCACGGCCCCGACGTTCATGTCTGTAGGGTGGCTGCAGACGATGCAAAAGGGCCCGCGTGCTCCATGCGGGCTTCATCGATGTGGGCTCCCTTCAGGGGAATACTGGCGACCAAATCGATGCTCTCGATCCCGAGGTGGACTTGTCGAAGTATCGCGCGCTTTCGATATGATGCAAACGGTTCAGCGTCAATTTCGGCACCGCCCCTTTGATGCCCGATCAAGCGGTCTTGCAGAACTAGGAACAGGGCCGTTTCGGATTCTCACCTCAGAGAAGAAGACAGCTCAAATGAACACATGGAGATCGCTTCTTCGGCTCATGCCTCCTTTTACAGGTGCCGGGCTCGACCTGTAGTAGGCTATTGCCGCAATTATGGCTGAGTCACTCCGTGATCTGCGCGATTTGGTTACCCAGGCCCGCTGGGAGACGGCAATCGAGCTCCTTCGCCGTCACAAGCCGGATGACGCGGCGGATGCGATACTTGCTCTGCCGTTCGAGCAGCAGCGGCTGTTATTTCGCCATCTGCCATCGGAACTTGCAGCCGGCCTCGCCGGATGTTTCCCCTATTTCCACACCTACGTTCTTCTCTATTCGCTGACGCCCCCAGAGATCGCGGCGATTGTCGGCACGATGAATCCCGCCGAACGCGAAGAATTCCTGGAAGCTCTTCCCGAGGAATCCTGGCAAAGCCTCATGAAGACTCTGGAGGAAGCTGGCCCAGGGGCGGCGCCCTCCCCACCGAGCGTGGCAGAGACCGGCGAGCGGACGGCGCCCACATCGCCGTCGGCGGATCTCGAACCAATCATCCAGGCGCGGCAGATCGCCAAGGCGTACCAGCAACCCGAAGGCAAAGAGATTCAAGTCGTCGCTCCCATTGATCTGTTAATCGAACCGAACACGATTCTCGCGCTTCTGGGACCTTCGGGTTCGGGTAAATCCACGATCTTGAGGATGCTTTCCGGGCTCGTCGCTCCGTCCAGCGGAGAGGTTCTGTGGCACGGCAAACCTTTGCAGGGTTCGCGGCCGAATGTCGCGATTGTGTTCCAGAGCTTCGCCTTGTTCCCATGGCTCAGCGTTCTGGAAAATGTGGAAGCGCCGCTTCTTGCACAAGGCATGGCGCACCCTGAGCGGCACCGCCGGGCGCTGAAGGCGCTGGACGCCGTCGGATTGCGAGGATTCGAAATCGCTTACCCGAAGGAACTGTCCGGCGGAATGAAGCAACGAGTGGGGTTCGCACGGGCGCTGGCCGTGGAGCCGGAAATACTTTTTATGGACGAGCCGTTTTCGGCGCTGGACGTGTTGACGGCGGAGAATCTACGGAAAGAGCTGATGGAGCTTTGGACCACCCAGAAGATTTCCACGCGCAGCATTTTTCTGGTGACACACAACATCGAGGAAGCGGTGCTGCTGGCCGACCGAATCGTGGTTCTGGGGAGCAATCCGGCGACGATCCGCGCGGACTTTCGGATCCCGCTGGCGCAGCCGAGGGATCGCAAGTCGGCGACGTTTCTTCTCTACGTAGACTACATTTACAAGGTTATGACTCAGCCGCGCCTGGAACTTGCACCGCCGCTGCCGGGCGAGCCTGTAGCGAAGCCACAATGGCAGATGTTGCCGCATACCCGTCCCGGCAGCATTGCCGGATTGCTCGAGCTGCTCATCGATCACGGCGGCGAGGAAGATCTCTATCATGTGGCCGAGGAGCTTCGTCTTGAAGTCGATGACCTGCTTCCCATTCTGGAGGGCGCCGCGCTGCTGGGGTTCGCGACAATGCGCGAAGGCGATGTGAAGACCACGCCCGAGGGCAGAGCCTTTTCCGAAGCCGAAATTGCCATGCGCAAATCGCTGTTTCGCGATGCGGCGCTGGCTCGGGTAGCCCTGCTTCAGAAAATGAAGTCGGCGCTTGAAAGCAGATCGGACCACGTCATGCCGCTCGAGTTCTTTCACGACATTCTGGATGAGCACTTCACCGAACCGGAAGTCGAGAGGCAAATCGAGACGGCGCTAAGCTGGGGCCGTTACGCCGAGATTTTCAGCTACGACGCGGAAAGCGGCAATCTGCGGCTCCATCAGGCCAACAAACCCGTGGACGAAGACATTCGGGACCACGGATGAGGTCGCCACGTCCGCAACGCGCCCCCTCCAGCGCGCGGCTCTGGGGTAGTTTCCCCCAAAACGTTCCGTCGCTGCTCAAGGACCTGCCGATCTTCCTCGCTGCCTTTTCTGTGTTCTACGCTTTTCTCGCAACAGCGCGGTACTGGTTCACTCCAGTCAGCTCGCAAACCGAAATCGACTTGCGCCCGGGCGCGCTGCTGGAATACGCGATGTTTTCCGTGATGCGCATTGCGATTGCATACGTCATCAGCCTGGTTTTCAGCATCATCTACGGATACGTCGCTGCGTACAACGCGAAGGCCGAGCGCCTGATGATTCCGCTGCTCGACACGCTGCAATCCATTCCGGTGCTGAGCTTTTTGCCGGGCGTGATGCTGGCCATGGTCGCGCTCTTTCCCAGCCGCCAGTTCGGAATAGAGCTCGGGTCCATTCTGCTGATTTTTTCCGGACAGGCCTGGAATATGGCGTTCAGTTTTTATTCGTCGCTGAAATCCATTCCGCGCGAAATGCACGAAGCTGCTGAAGTCTTTCGTTGGAGCGCGTGGCAAAAACTGGTTCAAATGGAGCTTCCGTTCGCAGCCATTGGACTTGTCTGGAATTCAATGATTTCCGTGGCAGCCGCGTGGTTTTACCTCATTGCGTGCGAGATGTTCGTATTGAAGAACCGGGACTTTCGCCTTCCTGGCCTGGGCTCCTACCTCCAGACAGCGGCGAACGCCTCGAATACGGGGGCGATGATCTGGGGCTTGGTTGCAATGATTGGTGTGATCGTAGCGATGGACCAGCTCATCTGGCGTCCGATCATCGCCTGGGCGGAGAAATTCAAGTTCGAGCAAGTCGAGAGCGCGCACGCCCAGCACTCCCCGGTTCTCGATCTGCTCAGAAGCTCACGGCTCGTCCCGCGTTTGGGCCGCATGGTCATCGCTCCAGCCCGCGAGCGCCTCGATTTACACTTCGCACGGATGGAGGTCGATCGGCCCCCGGATCGCGACGCGGGCAAACCGTCCCGGTGGCTGTCTTACGCGCTTGGAATCGCCGTCCTGCTCGCCATAGCGTATGGAGCCGTTAAAATGGCAGGGCTGGCCGCCATGGTGACACGTTCGGAATTACGCGGCATCTTCGTCGGGGGTGGTGCCACGTTGCTGCGCGTCGAACTGACTCTGCTTCTCGCTGCTTTGTGGACCATTCCGGCCGGGGTAGCGATCGGCTTGAATGCCAGGTTGTCAGCCGCGCTCCAGCCCATTGTCCAGGTCGCGGCATCCGTTCCTGCCACGGCGCTGTTCCCGATCATCATTCTGCTGCTCACGCGGGTCGGTGGAGGGCTCGCAGTCGGGTCGATCGTGCTGATGCTTTTGGGAACGCAGTGGTACATCCTGTTCAACGTGATTGCCGGCGCAATTGCCCTGCCCACGGACTTGAAAGAAGTCTGCGGCGTCTTTCGGTTCGGCCAGTGGGAGCGCTGGCGACAGCTCTTCTTGCCTGGGATCTTTCCTTATTTGATCACGGGCTTTGTCACGGCATCGGGCGGAGCCTGGAATGCCAGCATCCTTGCGGAGTACTTCCACCTGAACGGGCAGACTTTTTCAACGACCGGATTGGGCGCCGTGGTCAGCGAGGCTGCTGACAAGGGAAATTATCCAGTCCTTCTCGTCGCCACGATGTTGATGGCCCTCATCGTCCTAACCATCAATCGCCTGTTATGGCGTCGCCTCTATACGCTGGCGTCGACCAGATACAGGCTAGATTCATGAAGCGCGCTCCCAGAATATTGGCTAACTCCTGACCACTCGGATTGCCGTAGAAGTTGGTGTTCGTGCCTAGGTATTTGGCTTGGGGCCTTCGCCGCGCCAAGGAGCCCGAATGCTGTGGAAGTATTGGATCCGCTCCGTTTGCTCCGCCTCTAGCTTCAGAGAATCCGAGCTGCTGTACGAGATTCCGGGGGATCATATATGCCTTGACACGCATATGCTCTGCGGAGTATATCAAGAGAGTGGAATCTGCATTCGAAATCCTTGCGGAGCCGAACCGCCGCGCGATATTGAGCCTCCTGGTCTCGTCACAACAGTCGGTCGGGGAGATCGAGCGTCAGCTCCGTCTGCCGCAGCCGACTGTGTCAAAGCATCTGCGAGTGCTGCGAGAGGCCGGTTTCGTAGAATCCGCGGTGGACGCACAGCGCCGTCTCTACCGGCTGAGACCTGAACCACTGCAGGAGGTCGCTGCCTGGCTGGCTCCCTTCCGTCGGTTCTGGTCAGCTCACGTAGATGCTCTCGAACGCCACCTCGACCGCATGGAGCAGTCAACACCTACGAAAAGGAACACAAGGAGAAGGCGAGGCGGTCGAAACCGCGAGCGTGACAAGGGAGAAACGAAATGAAAATCAAAGTGACCAGCGTGTACGTGGACGACCAGGACAAGGCCCTGCACTTCTATACGGAAGTGCTCGGCTTTGCTAAGAAGACCGATTTCAGTCAAGGCCCATATCGCTGGCTTACCGTGGCCTCGCCCGAGGAGCCGAACGGCACCGAGCTGCAGCTGGCATTGAACAACAACCCCGCGGCCAAAGCGTATCAGCAGGCCATGTTTCAACAGGGCCAGCCCGGCTCCATGTTCTTCACCGACGACCTCAAGAGCGACTACGAGCGGATCAAGGCGCGCGGCGCCGAGTTCACCATGCCGCCGACCGACGTGACCGGCTCGACTATTGCGATGCTAAAGGACACCTGCGGCAACCTAATTCAGCTCACCCAGCTGGCGCACTATCGACGCTAAGGAGAAGACGGTGAGCGATCGCGAGGGGTACACACCGGGTCCGGCCAGCGGGGCGCAGATACGAAAGGACGGAGAGAAGTGGACGCTCATTCTCGTCAGAGAACTGCGTCACTCGCCGGAAAAGGTCTGGCAGGCGCTTACCGACCCAGCGCATCTGCGCGAATGGGCGCCTTTCGACGCTGACGGGAGCCTTGCTACCGCTGGAACCACGGTGAAGCTCACCACGGTGGGAGCGCCCGCGCCGCGCATTACCGAAACAAGAGTGGCGCGAGCCGACGCTCCTGAGGTGCTTGAGTACAACTGGGGTGACTTCCATATTCGGTGGCAACTCGAAACCTTTGGTGGCGGCACGCGCTTGACGCTGTGGACCAACATCGGTCGCCGCTTCGTCTCCATGGGTGCTGCCGGGTGGCACATTTGCTTCGATGTTCTGGATCACCATCTCAACGGAACTCCCATCGGCCGCATCGCTGGTGGCGAGGCGATGAAGTTCGGCGGCTGGCAGCGACTGAACGCGGAGTACGCCCAGCAATTCGGTATCGAAGTTCCGAGATGATCCCCACAGCGTCCCAATCCTGAGCCGAGGAAAACATGGCAGAGAAAGCTAAGAAACCAGCAAAAAAGAGGAGCTCAGGAGGGAAGCAAGCACTCCTCATGAAAAAGAGCGGTTCCCAGAGAGTCGAATCTGCATCTCGACTGATCGACGCGAGGATCCAAGAGCTGGGCGACTGGCGCGGTGAGACGCTCTCCCGGATCCGCTCCCTGATCAAACAAGCCGTCCCGGGGGTTACCGAAGAATGGAAGTGGAGAGGCGTTCCGGTGTGGTATCACGACGGGATGATCTGCACGGGCGAGACCTACAAGAACGTGGTCAAGGTCACATTCGCCAAGGGTGCTCAGCTGAAGGATCCTTCGAAGCTCTTCAACTCCAGCCTTGAAGGCAACGTCAGGCGTGCCATCGACCTGCACGAAGGCGACAAAGTGAACGACTCCGCCTTCAAGGCTCTCATCCGCGACGCAGTGGCGCTGAACAACGCCGCGAGCCGAGGCTAGTCCGAAGAACTCGGGGGCGTGACAGTTTCAAACGCCGGTTCTGACCCAGTCGGCCCATAGCGTTTCCCTACGCGACCGCGCCGAGCAGCAGCGCGAACAGGCCCAGCCAAAGCACATCCAGGAAATGCCAGTAAAGAGCGATTGTTCCGAGTGCCGACTGGCTTCGCGCGCTCGCTCGCGCGCTGCCGATCCGCGCACCGATGCTGCCAAGAAACGCGAGCCCCACGAAGCTCCGAGGTCGCCCGCCGCGGATCGGTCAGATCGGTCGGAGCGGCTGGACCTCCGTTGCCGATTCGATGGTTCTGCTCGTCCGAAAGAGAGATTTCCAATTCCATCCCAACTCGGGGATCGGAAAGAGTTGGCATATTGATATCCGTTCCTCCGACGAGAAGCCGGCCGGAAACTAGCCTGATGTTCGCCGAGGATATCTCACATCGTCAGCACGACGCGGAATTCGGCCTTGCCGCTCATCATGCGGGTGAAGGCTTCGTTTGCTTTTTCGAGCGGGAATTTTTCGATCATGGTGCGCACGCCGGTCATTTCCGCGAAGCGCAGCGTGTCTTCGGAATCGGTCGGGATGCCGGAGGCCCAGCCTTGCAGGCTGCGCACGCCGAAGATCAATTGAATCGGAGTGACTTCGATGGGGTCCATGGTCGCGCCCACAACCATCATGCGGCCGTTGGCTCCGAGACCATTGAACAGGGCGGACATGGCTTTCGAGCTGGGCGCCGTGGCCAGGATCACGCGCGCGCCGCCGAGTTTCTGCAGTTCCTCGGCTGCGTCCGTCGCGGCGCTATCGATGTAAACGTGCGCGCCCAGTTTCTTTGCGAGCGCCCCGTTTTCGGGGCCGCGCCCCACGGCGGCGACCTTGTAGCCGAATTTCGCTGCGAACTGCACCCCCAGGTGGCCGAGCCCGCCGATTCCCTGAATGGCGACGAGGTCGCTCGGCAACGCGCCGCTATGACGCAGGGAGTTGAATGTGGTGACGCCGGCGCAGAGCAGCGGGCCCGCTTCAGCGGCGTCGAGCGATTCGGGCATCGAGGCGAGCGCCTCGATCGGCGCTACCATGTATTCGGCGTAGCCGCCGTCGTAATGGATGCCGGTCACTTTGTAATTTACGCAGTTTGTGAAATCCCCGCGGCGGCACGAAAGGCACGTGTTGTCCTGTCCGCCATGCCAGCCCACGCCCACCCGCTGGCCTTTTTTCCACGTGGTGACGCGCTCGCCCACCTCGTCGATCACGCCGGCGATCTCGTGTCCCGGTACGCGCGGATACGTGAGGCCCGGCCAGCCGCCCTGCTTCGTCAGCACATCGCTGTGACAGACGCCGCACGCCTGCACCTTGATGCGGACTTGCCCAGGCCCCGGCTGCGGAATGTCCCGCTCAACGATTTCAAAATCGGCTCCTGCCTTCGGTACCACCGCTACTTTCATTTTCGCCATGAGTGAAATTCCTTTCGGTGAGGTTCAAGTCCGGGTCTAGCCGCACGGACAAAATTGGATGCGCCCGCGCGTCGGCAGGATTGTGAATTTGATAAAACAGCGGCGACTCGCCGCCCGTTTTCTTCCGAGAAGCCCTACAAGCCCAGAGCGGTCAACCCCGGGTGATTGTCCGGCCGGCGGCCCAATGGCCAGCGAAAGAGCCGCTCTTCTTCGCGGATGTCCACGTCGTTGATGCTCGCGTGGCGGATTTTCGAAAGGCCCGCCTGGTCGAATTCCCAATTCTCGTTGCCGTATGCGCGGTGCCACTGGCCCGCAGCGTCGTGCGATTCGTATGCGAATCGCACCGCGATCCGGTTTCCGCCGAAAGCCCAGATTTCCTTGATCAGGCGATACTCCAGCTCCTGCGACCACTTCCGCTTCAGAAATTCGGTAACGGCCTCCCGTCCATCGATAAATTCGGAACGATTGCGCCAGTGGCAATCGGTTGTGTAGGCTCGCGCGACCCTTTCCGGATCGCGTGAATTCCAGTTGTCTTCGACGGCGCGAACTTTCAGGATGGCCGTTTCCAGCGTGAATGGCGGCACGAGTTTGAGGGCCGGTTGGGATGGCGCGCTCATGATTGTTTTCTCCTTTACCTAGCGAAGCCGGCCAGCACGCCGGTGTTGAAATTGACGGCGAGCCCGGCTGTCGCGTTTCTTCAGGCTGTTTGGTGTTTCGATTTTCCGAGCCCGTCCAATTCGGCGAAAATCGCGTCGTCCAGTTCCACGAGCGCGGCGGCGATATTTTCTTCCAGGTGCTTCACCTTTGAAGTTCCCGGGATTGGAAGCGTGACCGGCGATTTTTTTAGCAGCCACGCGAGCGCCACCTGCCCCGGCTCCGCACCCTGCCGCTGCGCGATCCGATCCAGGGCGCTGCCGGGCTTGGCGAGACGGCCGGTCGCCAGCGGAAACCAAGGAATAAAGCCGAGATTCTCGCGCGTGCAGTAGTCGAGCACATCTTCGTGCTTGCGGTCCGTGATGTTGTAAAGATTTTGAACCGAGACGATGGGTAGGACTTTGCGCGCCGCTTTAATGTCGGCCACGCTCACTTCAGACAGCCCGGCGTACCGGATTTTGCCCTCGGACTGAAGGTCCCTCAGCAGGCCGAACTGCTCATCTGCGGGAACTTTGGGATCGATACGGTGCAGCTGGAAAAGGTCGATGCGATCGAGACCCAGGCGGCGCAGACTCATCTCGCATTCCTGGCGCAAATATTCGGGCCTGCCGACCGGAGCCCACGCGTTCGGCCCCGTGCGCACCAAGCCGGCCTTCGTTGCGATCACCACACCCTTGGGATAGGGATGCAACGCCTCGCGGATCAGATTCTCGGCGACGTAGGGCCCGTAGGAATTCGCCGTGTCGATCAGATTGATTCCCAGCTCGACCGCGCGGCGCAGCACCGCGATCGCTTCGGCCCGATTCGCAGGCTCGCCCCAAATGCCAGGTCCAGTGAGTCGCATGGTCCCGAAGCCGAGGCGATTTACGGTTAATTGGTCGCCGAGTGAAAATGTACCGCTCTTCGCAGCTGGATGCGCAAACCCTGCATGTTTCGCTGTCTCGTGTTTGCTCATTTCAAGAATCTCCTGACGAATCTCGTTCCTTTGCGATCGACCATTCCGGCTTCCCCCGATTGGATGCGCCCGTCGCGGCGGCCGGACCATGACTTCAAAGCAAAGAACTAAGCGAGAACGCTCGCCAAAAAATCTCTCATTGCCGCGGCCACTTCCTCGACGTGGGTTTCCAGCGCGAAATGACCGGTATCCAGAAATTGGACGGTGGCGTTCGGATTGTCGCGACGGAAAGCCTCGGCGCCCGGCGGAATGAAATAGAGATCGCGTTTGCCCCAAATGGCGAGCAAGGGCGGTTTCGACGAGCGGAAATAATCCTGGAACGCCGCGTAGAGCCTCACGTTGTTGGCATAGTCCAGAAACAGGTCGAGCTGGATGTCCGCGTTGCCGGGACGCGCGATCAGCGCGGCGTCGAGCGTGTAGCCTTCCGGCGCGATCACTTCCGCGTTCGAGATTCCTACGGTGTATTCGCGCGCGATTCCCTCGGCGTTCAGGCCTTTGCGTATCGCTTCGCGGTTCTCGGTTGTGCGGTGTTCCCAATAACGGCGAATGGGCGCCCAGGCCGGGCCGAGTCCTTCTTCGTATGCGTTGCCGTTCTGCGAGACGATGGCGGTCACCCGCTCCGGGTGAGCCATCGCGAGGCGAAACCCGGTTGGAGCGCCATAGTCGAAAACGTAGAGTGCGTAGCGCGTGAGCCCGAGCGCGTTCGTAAAAGCCTCGACCGTTTTTGCCAGCGCGTCGAACGTGTATTGGTAGCCTCGCACGGCCCCCACTTCCGTGAAGCCGAAGCCGGGCAGGTCCGGAGCGATCACTCGGTATTTGTCCGCCAAGCGCGGAATCAATTCACGGTACTGAAACGAAGACGCGGGAAAGCCGTGGAGCAGCAGCACCACGGGCGCGTCGGGTGGTCCCGCTTCGCGATAGAAGACGCGGACTCCGTCGGCGTCGACGCGGCGGATATACGTGTGCGGCACCCGCGTGTTCGCCGCTGCCGCCGAGGTCCGCGCGACCGCTGTTGCCGCGCCGCCCGCACGCTGCTCGGAATGAGATTCTGAATCATTCAAGTTCACGGAATCCTCCTGCCGAACGCCCGCACGTTATCGGATGCTGGAATTGTGGATTTGTCGCGGGATTGAGCGGTCGTAATTTACTTGGTCGCCCAAAATCGCGAGATCGCACTTTGACGTTTCCAGGAAAAGCCGATCGATGGCACGTTAATCCGTGCTTCTATCTGGCACGATGCACGAGTGCCGGTGAAGCGGAAGCGTTGGGCGGGATTTTCGATCCGGATCGCTTCGCCGATTGATTTCCAAACCATCTTGAAAATCATGCGCGCCCGAGTCGCCATCGAATCCAGTGCCGGCCAGCGCGGCTGATCGACCACGGGAACATCCTTCATTTCAAGCGTCATAGTGTTCCCGTCTGGCCTGGTCGTCAAGCCACCCTCCGGAACCGGCACGACCCACTAAAGTCCGGAAGGTGAAATCGGCGGATGGCAATCGTGGATCGGTGCCGCCGTTCGCCGTCATCGGCGACGAATTCCGCGAAGCGCGGCTCGACAGCGGAAAGGCAAGCGGAAGCAGAGCAAGGGCTCCCGGTTCTAGGATTTCACGGCAGCTTGACAGCGCGCGCGACTGGGAAATCGATTTCATCGATCGACCTCACGATTTGCAAGACTTCGCCTGCTCCTTGATCGGCCGGTTACGGCGGTATCAATTTACCGTGATTCGGAGATGCGGCCCCATTTCGGCAAATCGCGGCGGCCGAGCATGGCTTCGGCGGCCCAATGCCCCAGGTAGCTTGAGAGCGCGACGCCGTGGCCCGCGAAGGCGCCGAGCACGATGGCGTCGCGGCTTTCCGGATGGTGGGAAAAAACCGGAGTCCAGTTGTCGCGGAAAAGAATCGGGCCGCCCCACAGGTGCGTGAAGGTGAGGTCGTCGAAGCCGGGCTGTAGGTGGCGGATGCGGCGCTCAAGCGATGCGAACATGCGCGCGGATTCGCCGGCGGCGATATCGACCTCCTCGACGCCGCCACTTTCGGGAGGCGTGACCAGTCCCGCGCCCCACACGATCGAATTGTCAGGGCAGACGCGTCCCCACAGGTATGGGAAATCGACAGTGTAAAACGGCTTTCGTTCGGCCAGGCCCAGCTTTTCAATTCGCTCTTCCGCGATCGGCGCCGTCATGGCTGCGAGTGTCAGCTTTGGATGCGCGCGGTCGTGCATGCTCGAGACTTCCAACGAAAACGCGTTCGTGGCGACCAGGATTTTGCGGGCGCGTAGCTTTCCGCCTGTGAAACGCAGCTCGCCGCCGCTCCCGCTCCACAGCACGTGATCGATGCGGGCGTTTTCGACGACGACCGCGCCGAGTTGTTCGGCCGCTCGCGCGAGGCTTGCCACCATTTTGCCGGGATTGAGCGTGCCGCCGGGAACGTGCCCGGACACTCGCAGACTGCCGGAATCGTCCCACTCGATCGGTGAATCTTCACGTGCTTTTTTCCGCGCGATTTCCCAGGCGCCGGGAAGCGAGAGTTCTGCGCACTCCGCGATCGGCACGCCGGATGCGCGCGAGAGCTCGCCGAGAATTCGTTGAAGCCCGGCCAGCACATCGCCGAGTCCCGGCAAATCGCCCGCGGCGGATTCGGCGAGGACCATTCCTCCTGTTCGGCCGCTGGCGCCGTGGCCGATGCGTCCAGCTTCGAGCACGACGACGGACCTTTCCGGCGCGTGGAGCCGCAGCGATGCCGCAGCCGCTAGACCGGTGAAGCCTGCACCGACGACTGCGAAATCGGCTTCGTGCGGAAGAGATGGCCGCGCGGGCGTGAAATCAATTTCCCACGGCGGTTGGCCCCAACGGTCGAGTTTGGCTTGCGGGGACGACATCGGGCAAAGGCCCCGGTTCAGAGTCGAGAGTTTAGAGTCGAAAACAAGAAGGCGAAAGCAACACCAGCGCGTCGCTTTTAAAGATTCGAACTCTCGACGCGATCTAGAACAGCGGCTCGGTCCAGTTTTCGAGCGTGTGTTTCACGTGGCCCATGAATTGATGCGCGATGGCGCCATCGACGGCGCGGTGATCGTAGGACAGGGTGAGGTACACCATCGAACGTATGGCAATGGCGTCGTCCACCACGACCGGGCGCTTTTCGATCGCGCCGAGGCCGAGAATCGCGACGTTGGGCTGGTTGATCACGGGAAGTCCGAAGAGGCCGCCGAAAACGCCGGGGTTCGTGATCGAGAAGGTGCTTTCGGCTACTTCCTCGGGCTTGAGCTTTTTCGACCGGGCGCGCTCGGCAAGATCGGTGACGGCGCGTGCGAGGCCGAAGAAATTTTTCTCCTCGGCGTTCTTGATCACGGGAACGATCAGGCCCCAATCCAGTGCCACTGCGATGCCGATATTGCATTCCTTGTGCAGCACAACGTTCGTGCCGTCGACGGAAGAGTTGACAGTCGGATACGCGCGCAGGGCCTCGACGGCGGCACGGATGAAGAAGGGCATGAAGGTGAGCTTCGTGCCGGATTCCTGTTCGAATTTCGCCTTCGATTTGGCGCGCAGCGCGGCGATGGCATTCACGTTCACTTCTTCGATCGAGTAAACGTGCGGAGAAGTGCGCTTCGACACCACCATGTGCTCGGCGATTTTCTGCCGCATGGTGGACATGGGCTGCACAACGTAATTGCCGAAGTACATTTTTTCGCGCGGGAAGCCAGCTTCCGCCGAGCCGCCGGCAGTTGGCGGAGGCATCGTCGGCCGCGCTCCAGGAGCGGCCGGCGTGGACCCAGCCGCCGGAGCTAGGGCGCGCGCGCCGCCTTCGCTGGCGGCGAGAATGTCCTGCTTGCTGATGCGGCCGCCGGCGCCGGTTCCAGGAACCTGCGAAAGATCGACGTTCTGTTCGCGCGCGATGCGGCGCACCAGCGGTGAGCTGCGAATCTTGTCGCCATTGCCGCCAGCGCGCTGCGCCGGCTCGGCGGCAACGGGCGCAGCTGCCGCGGGCCCAGGAGCCGGCGCAGAGGCCGGTTTCGGCGCTTCGGCCTTTGGCGTGGGAGCCGGTGCAGCTTTCGGTGTTTCGGTTTTCGCCGGAGCCGGCGCGGGGGCGGATGCAGCGGCACCGACGGCATCGATCGACGCGACCACCGTCTGAATCGGAACGGTCTGGCCTTCTTTGACTTTGATTTCTTTCAGGACGCCGGCGGCAGGTGATGGAATTTCGGCGTCAACTTTATCGGTGGAGATTTCAAAGAGCGGCTCGTCGCGCTCGATTTTGTCACCGGGCTTTTTCAGCCACTTGGTGATGGTGCCTTCAAAAATACTCTCGCCCATCTGGGGCATAATGACGTCGACTGCCATCGCTGGTTCCTCCACCTGCTTGCGGTAATCGGCCGATTTCGGACTTTCTTCTGTTCCGGCGCCCCCGGATTGATTGTCGATTAGGGTGCGTCCCGATCATTTGTTATCAGTCACTTACGGCAGGTTCTACCCCGCAGCAGTGTCGAGTAGAAACCGGTCTCGATCCTAGAATACGACGCTCGAATAGCAAGCGCGAAGGGCCGCGGACGCCCGCTTCGTTCAGGCAGCAGAGAGGCACTCTTCGTGCCAAACGCCGGGCACGCCTTCGAGCGCGTAGATTTCGTCGCCGCCGGTAAAGAACTCGACGGATTTAACTTTGGCGACGCGGCCGGCGTAGTCGAGCTGCTCCGGCTCGAGTTCGTTGTGGTACTGCCCGGCCTCGAGAAATTCTTCGAGGAAGGCGCGGTTAGCGATCCGGACTTCGGACCCGGCTTCAAATTCGGCTACGTTCAATCCCTTCGTTTTTCCCAATGCGCAAAACCTACTTTCTTCGCCACTGCGGGGCTGCGAAAAACAATCGATCGGCGACGGCCGGGGCTAACGCCCAGAAAGCAGAACGGTGGTTTTTCACGCGGGCAAAAACCCGCGCCCCCACCAGGCCCGCAACCATCTAGTATTTTGCCAGTTCACGCGCGGCGGCGACAACTTTTTCCGCGTTCGGCAGGAACCTTTCTTCGAGTGGCGGGGAGTAGGGCACGGGGGTGTCCAGAGCCGTCACGCGCGAAATCGGAGCATCGAGG
>DATNKM010000126.1:0-6686 GCA_035603395.1 Candidatus Acidiferrales bacterium | reverse complement strand
AGGCCGTTCACGCGGCCGCTCAAATTCACGGTGCCGGAGGACGAGTTTTCGATTGTTACCATCGGTCGGCATGTGATATCGACCGGCCCGAGTTCCCGTCAGGGAAGGCAAGGAGAATCTGGGTACTTCTTCCTTCGTGCCCAGATTCTCCTTGCCCTCCCTGACGAGCACTACGCCAGCCGGTCAATATCACATGTCTACGCCGCAACTGGCGCGCTTTCCGCCGCGAACGCCTCGGCCACGTAAGCCACATTGTCCGGCATGATGCCCGCGAGATTCATGCGGCTGTCGGCGGTCATGTAGATGTGATGCCGCTCGCGCAGGCGCTCGACTGCATCGGGAGGTACGCCGAGCAGCGAAAACATGCCGTGCTGCGTGCGAATAAAATCAAACGAGTCGCCGCCCGTCACTTGCTGCAGGCGGCTGGCCAATAAAGTCCGCATGTCCAGAATCCGCGTTCGCATGGCCTCGAGTTCCTGCACCCACTGCTGTCGTAAGCCAGGTTCGGCGAAGACTCTGGCGGCGATGGCCGCGCCATGGTCGGGCGGCATGGAGTAAATGCTGCGTGCGATGTGCAGCATGTGGGATTGCACCGCATCGGCGCGGGCCGCATTTTCGCTGATGACAATCAAGCCGCCGACGCGTTCGCGATACAGCCCTAGGTTCTTGGAAAACGACACCGCGATGAGCGCTTCGGGCACCCGTTCCGCGATCATCCGGATGGGAGCGGCATCGGCTTCGAGCGAGACGCCGAATCCTTGGTATGCCAGATCCAGGTAAGGGACCAGCTTGCGACGCAGCAAGAGCTCGGTCACCGCCCGCCACTGTTCGGCGTCGAGGTCAGCGCCGGTGGGGTTATGGCAGCAGGCATGAATCAATACCACAGCACCCTCGGGGGCGGTCTGAAGGCGCTGCAGCATGGCGTCGAACCGCAGCTCGTGTGCGGCGGCGTCGTAGTAGGGGTAGCGCTCGAGTTTGAGCCCGCAGCCTCCCAGCAAGGGGGCATGATTGCCCCACGTAGGATCGCTTAGGTACACCACGGCGCCGGGCGAGGCGGCCTTGATGAGTTCCGCACCCACCCGCAGCGCACCGCAACCGCCCGGACACTGCAGCGTCCGCGCACGCCGATCTTTCCGCGCCGCATGGCCGGCGCCGAGCACCAATTCCTCCAAGGCGCTGTTGAATTCTTCGCGCCCGGCGGCGCCCACGTAAGCTTTGGTCGTTTGAGCCGCCAGAACCTCCTTTTCGGCGCGCCGGACGCATTCCAGAATGGGCGTATTGCCCGACAGATCGCGGTAAACGCCCACCCCGAGGTCGACCTTCTGCTTAGAAGGATCAGCCCGATATTTCGCCATCAAGGCGAGAATGGAATCGGAAACCAGCCGCTCAAGTTGTTGAAACAAAAGTTCTTACCCCTGTCTTAGTTGGAGAGCATTATATCGTTCGCACGAAGCTCACGAAGCTTACCGTCTCCAATATAAGACAGTAGGCCGATGACATTTGGCAGGGTTAGCGTGTACGCTTTAGCCACTCAATAGCGGGAGAGTTACTTTATGGCGCTTTGGAAAGAAAACCCCACGCCCGTACCTGCGGGTTCATCCGTCCCTTCATCGGCGATGGCCCCCGAAAGAAACCCGCCGCCGGAACGGGAACGTCCCGTCAGCGATCCGGGGCTGGCCGTTTCGCCGCGCCGCCCCATGCCGAAAACCGCCGTCGAGGGCGGCGAGTCGGTGATTGCGGCGAACCTATCGATCGAAGGCAAGATTGAAGGCTCGGGAAATGTGCGCATGGCGGGCCGTTTCAAGGGCGATGTGCGCATTGACGGGAATTTCACCATGGATAGCGGCGCCCACCTGACCGGCCAAGTGCTGGCGGGCATCGTGGTCGTCGGGGGCGAACTGCAGGGCAACATCGAATCCGCAAAGCGAGTCGATGTGCTCGAGGGCGGCGTCATCGTCGGGGACGTGAAAGCCGGCTCCATCACGGTGGCGGCCGGCTCGCGCATGCGCGGGCACGTCGAGTTCGGCTGGGAAGACGAGAAAGGGAAAATTAAGGGTCTCGTCAGCAACGGCAGCTAGGAGCCCCTGTCATGAGCGTCGCTCGCCAGAGCACACTCGGCGCGACCCGGGTATGTCCGCACTGTAAAGCCACGGTTTTACAAAGTGCGAACATTTGCCCGGGGTGTCAGCACCACCTGCGCTTCAACACGGTCAACGCAGAGCCGGCCGTCAAAGCGCTGTCGGCCATGCGCATCGAGGGGACGATTCATCACCCCGTGCGCGGCGAGCAGTGCGAGTACTGCGTGGTGATCGCGATTACCAACGAAAAGGGTGAAAAAATCACGCGCCAGGTCGTGGGTGTGGGCGCGCTTCAAGCCGGCGAGCGGCACAACTATAGCTTCTCGGTCGAGCTGGTTCCCGTGCGCCCACTTCCGAAGATCCCGCCCCCCCGAAATTAGCTACCGTTGATTGCTGCCTTCAATGGCGATGAAGCGCAGGAACTCGGCGCGCGTGCTGGCGTCCGCGCGGAAAGTGCCGAGCATTTTGCTCGTCACCATGGACACGCCGCGCTTGTGGACCCCGCGCGTCGTCATGCATTGATGAACCGCGTCAATGACGACGCCCACACCGCGGGGCTTGAGCACTTCGTTGATGCATCCCGCGATCTGCGCCGTGAGTTTTTCCTGGACCTGGAATCGGCGGGCGTAACCGTCGACGACACGCGCCAGCTTGCTGATGCCCACCACCCGATCGCTCGGCAAATAGCCGATATGCGCGCGCCCGATAATGGGCGCCATATGATGCTCGCAGAACGATTCGAAGGCGATATCGCGCAGGACCACCATTTCGTCGTAGCCTTCGACCTCCTCGAATGTACGGCGCAGATAGGCGCCGGGATCGCTGGTATAGCCTGAGAACCAGTCGCGATACGCGTTCACCACCCGTTTCGGCGTTTCTCTCAGGCCCTCGCGCAGCGGATCTTCGCCGGCCCAGAGCAATAGAGTTTGTACCGCTGCTTCCGCGGCGGTGCGGGTCACTGTGCGATTCTTCTTTTTAGCCATTACGAATCTCCAAAACGGAACGCGAAAGCGGAACGCGAAAGCGCCACGCGCCAAAACGCGGCATACGATAGCATGGGGCTTAAAGGCCCGACCCTCGTGACCTTGGGAGAATAAGTTTTGAAATATCGTATTGGCGCCGGCGGCCTTGCCGCGGTTCTTGTCGGTCTGTGCGCGCACGCGGTCGGGCCCGCGGCTTCCGAAGGCGATGCCGTCACGCGCAAAAACGCGCACGACATTTTCAAGCAGCTCATTGAAATCAATACCAGCGACTCGGTGGGAAGCACCACCGTGGCTGCGGAGGCCATGGCGAAACGATTGTTGGATGCGGGATTTCCCAAGGCCGACGTGGTCGTGCTGGGACCCAATGATCGCAAGGGCAACATGGTGGCTCGATATCGCGGTAAGGCCGGCTCGAAATTGAAGCCGGTTCTGATCATTGGACACTTGGACGTCGTTGAGGCGAAGCGCGAGGATTGGAGCACCGATCCATTCGAGTTCATCGAGAAGGACGGCTACTTCTATGGCCGCGGAACCCAGGACATGAAGGACAGCGACGCCATCGCCGTGACCGACTTCATCCGCATGAAAACGGAGGGTTTCGTCCCCGACCGCGATATCATCCTGGCGTTGACGGCCGACGAAGAGAACGGCAAGTCCAACGGTGTCGACTGGCTGCTCAAGAATCACCGCGAACTCATCGATGCTGAATTTGCCTTAAATCCCGACTCGGGAGGCGTGCGGCCGGACAAGCCGCAGATCGTGGGATTTGAGGCGACCGAGAAACTCTACGGTGACTTTCAGGTGCTCGCCACCAACCCCGGTGGCCACAGCTCGCTGCCCATTCCCGACAACGCGATTTACCACGTGGCCAATGCGCTCGCGGCCTTGCAGAAGTGGACTTTCCCCTTCGAGCTGAATGCCGTGACGCGCGAGTATTTCGCGCAAATGGCCAAGATCGAGACAGGCCAGACGGCCGCTGATCTTCGCGCCATTTTAGGCACGCCGCCCGATGCAAAAGCGGTTGAGCGACTATCGCAGGATACGCACATGAACTCCATCATGCGCACCACCTGCGTCGCGACCATGTTGAGCGGTGGTCATGCGCCCAATGCATTGCCGGGGCGAGCCGAAGCCAATGTGAACTGCCGCATTTTCCCCGGCCATTCCCAGGAGGAGATCCGGCTGCAGCTGGTCAAGCTGTTCAACGATCCGAAACTCACCGTGCGCTACCGCAGCGACACCGGAGAGTTGGCGGACCATGGGTCGGATCGCAAAGCCATGGCGCCGCCGCCGCTGCGCGAGGATGTCATGAATTCGCTGCGCAGCGTATCGGCGAAGTTATGGCCGGGCTTCGTGGTGCTGCCAGTCATGGAAGCCGGTGCCTCGGACAGCATTTACACCATGAACGCCGGAATCCCGAGCTATGGCATTTGCGGGGTGGCCGTCGAACGTGCCGACGACAGGGCGCATGGCAGGGATGAGCGCCTCAGGATTGACGCCTACTACACGGGCGTCGAATTTTATTACGAGTTCTTAAAGGCGCTCACGACACCTGCGGGTTGAATCCCCATGGCCGACATAAAGCATGTCTTTGTGCTCATGCTCGAGAATCGTTCGTTCGATCACCTGTTCGCATTCTCCGGACGAAGCGGCGTTCCACCTCCCGATGCAAACTGGGGCATGACCGCGGATGCGCCGGATCGAGCGCCGCTGGATCCGCCGCACGAGTTCGAGGACGTGGCGGCGCAAATCGCCGGGAATCCGCCCATGTCGGGATTTGCGCGCCAATCCTACTGGAACGTCTCCCGGCAGGGGTTTGGCCCCGGCGCACTGCCGATCTTGAGCACGCTGGCCAGTCAGTACTTCCTGTTCGACAACTGGTATTCCTCGATGCCGGGGCCTACCTGGCCGAATCGATTTTTCGTGCACGCGGGTTCTTCGGGCGGACTCGATAACAGCCCGTCGGCGGCCACCACGATCGAGTGCGAAACGATCGACTCATTGAGCTTTAGCTTTCCGAACGGAACCCTCTATTCATGCTTGCAGCAGGCGAATCGCACCTGGCGTGTGTACCACGACGATCTGTTTCCCCAGGTTCTCGCGATCAAGGACATGATCGATCCTTTTCGGCTGAATTCCGGGCAGTTCTCCTGGCTTCGCGTGGGCGAGAAGCAATTCTTCATCGACGATCTGGCCGACGGCTTCGATGTCGATTACACCTTCATCGAACCCAATTACGGGTTGGCGACGGGCGGATTCGCGAGCGGCAATTGTCAGCATCCGGTCGGCTCCATGGCCGCGGGCGAAGCCTTCATACAATACGTTTACGAAGCCATACGAAATTCACCCGTCTGGCCGCAAAGCCTGCTGATCGTCACGTATGACGAACACGGCGCTTTCTTCGATCATCAGAATCCACCCGCCGCGATTGCGCCGAATGACGGAACGCAGAACCACGGCCGGGCCGAGAATCCGCAGAACTTCGCGTTCGATCGATTGGGTGTTCGCGTCCCGGCGGTCGCGATTTCGCCGTGGATTGCGCAGGGAGGACTCGGCAGTCAAGCATTCCCAGGCCAAGTGTTCGATCACACCTCGATCATCAAGACCGTGACCAGCCTGTTTGGCGTCACCGCGAGTCTCGGAGCGCGCGCTCAAGCAGCCAATGCTTTCGATTCCATTTGCTCGCTGTCCGCAATGAGAACCGATGGCGACGCGATCTCCTCCATGCTTGGGCAACCTGTCCCGGCTGCGACTGTAGCCTCCGCCGCGCCGGCCCCCGAAATGCCTGATCACGCCACGAACGCGTTCTCGAGAATCGCCATGAGCCTCGATCTTTCCATGAAGGCTGCCACTCCGCTGCCGCCCGTGGCGGTCACGCATCCGACGTTTGCCGTGGACGCGACCCATGGGCAACTTCTGCCGCATGCCATCAACGCCGGCCGCACCAAGGGGCAGGCCTTGGACTATATTCAGGCGGTCGCGGCGCGGGTCGAGCGGCTGCGGCCGGCGAAGTCATCACCGCCGCCACCCTGAACTGCTTGCGTCATTGCTTGACTTGCGGAACCGCCTGTCCCGTAACGCCGCTGCGCGAAAATTCGAACTGCACCAACCACTCACGCGCGGACTGACTGTCCGCCGGCACAAACTTCCATTTTCTTGCGGCGTCGCTTGCGAGCCGCGCAAAATACTTGCTCGAACCGTGAACCTCCAGATTCTCGGCGACGACATTGCCGGCGCGATCGACCGTCACGCTGACCGCAACTTTAATTTGGCCATGGATCGACTCGCGCGTGCTGTGCGAGATGGCGGGAAACTCTTCGTGCAGCACCGGTGATCCTGCGCTCTGAACCGGTGCCGGGGATGGCGCCGGTGCGGGCGCGAAGGATTGTTGCGAAGCAATCGGCGCCGCGACGGGCCGCGCGGAGTCATGGGGTCGCAACATCCGGCCGCCGCCCCAAACCAAGAGCAGCACCAGCCCCACTGCTGCGAGGGGGACCAACCAGCGCGGGTAGGGCATTGAAGCCGGTCGGCGGGGCACCGCCGGTGGAGGCGGCGCGCGAGTCGGCGCGAGAGTCGAGGCAGGCGGAGGAGTGGAAGCCGGCCGCGCGGACACCTCCGGCAGCGG